>CAYGLH010000008.1:18198-26560 GCA_964350535.1 uncultured Ilumatobacteraceae bacterium | reverse complement strand
GGGCAAATTCCACCACGAAGAGCCGCCGCTCAAGGTCGAGCGTCTGGCCGCCGCCGATCGGCGGCAGCGTCGGACCAATCACCTTCTAGACCTGGGTGCTGAGCACGCCGGGATCGCGGTGGATGGCATCCATCAGTTCGAGCTCGTCGACCGCGCCGGACACCTCGGCGGCGGCGAACGGCGGCGTGTTCTTGCAGACCGGGAGCTGACTGACCCCGTGCTCGCGTTTCCGCTGGTACGGCTGCCGCCGAGAGCCGGTCGGGGTGGCATAGAGGTGCCCGTCGAGATCCTCACCCCGGGCCTCGAGCACGGCGCCGACGCACTGCTCGCACTCGGTGACGAAGCCGAAGTTGACCATCCAGTCCTCGTTGAAGATGCGCGACAGGTAGCCGCGACCCGAGTCGGGGTTGAACACGACGACGATGTCGTCGGGCCCGGCCTGCTTGGCCACGCGGATCGCGGCGGCGACCGCCATCCCACCCGAGCCGCCGATCAGGATGCCCTCGGTCTCGCTGACGTGGCGGGCGGTGAGGAAGCTCTCCTCGTCGCTGATCGGAATGATGTCGTCGAGCAGTTCCGGCGCCCAGGCCGCAGGGAAGAAGTCCTCGCCGACCCCCTCGACGAGGTACGGGCGACCGGACCCTCCGGAGAACACCGACCCCTCGGGATCGGCGGCGATGATCCGGATGTCGGGGTTCTTCGACTTCAGGTAGCGGGCGGTGCCGGTGATCGAGCCGCAGGTGCCGGCGCCGGCGACGAAGTGGGTGATGCGGCCGGCGGTCTGGCGCCACAGCTCGGGGCCGGTCGTCTTCTCGTGGGCGAGCGGGTTGGCCGGGTTGTGGTACTGGTTCGGCCGGAAGGCGTCGAGCTCGTGGGTGAGGCGCTCGGCGACGGAGTAGTAGCTCTGCGGATCGCTCGGCTCGACGGCGACCGGGCACACCACGACCTCGGCGCCGTACGCCTTGAGCAGGGAGATCTTCTCGGGCGCGACCTTGTCGGTCATCACGAACACGCACGTGTAGCCGCGCTGCGCGGCGACGATCGCCAACCCGACGCCCGTGTTGCCGCTGGTCGGCTCGACGATCGTGCCACCCGGCGCGAGCTGCCCCTCGGCCTCTGCGGCGAGGATCATCTCGAGGGCCGGCCGATCCTTGGCGGAGCCACCGGGGTTCGTGGTCTCCATCTTCATGGCCAGCGTGCAGTCGATTCCTTCGAGCTCGCTGATCCGCTTCATCCTGACGAGCGGCGTGTTGCCGATGAGATCGACGACCGACTCGGCGATCTCGGTCCCTTCCAGCCGTGGATCGGTCATGTCTGCGACAGTACCCCGGCCTCCTGGAGCCGTCACGCGCGGCCGGCCGGGAGGAGGTGCGGTGCGGTCTGGTCGAGGAGGCGGACCACCTCGTCGGCGGACGGGTTGACGAGGCCGATGTCGCCGACGACGACCGTCGGGACGGTCTCATTGCCGTTGGCGTACCGGCGGACCACCGCCGCAGCGGCGGGATCGTCCCAGATGTCGTGCTCGATGCGCTCGATGCCGAGCTGATCGAGCCGGCGTCGCAACATCATGCAGAACCCGCACCCCGGACGCCAGTAGAGGTCGACCTGGCGCGGTGCGGTGGGCGTGTCGCCGTTCGTGCTCATGGCGTCGACGCTACCGACGCCCATCCGCCGCAGCTCGACGACGGCGGAGGTGCTGCAACTGCGCCGTGTTGCTCGTCAGACGGATCGCCGCGTCGAACTCGACGACCGCCTCGTCGACGAGGCCGGAGCGGAGCAGCAACTCGGCGCGGCTGCTGTGGTGGTACGGATAGGTCTCGAGCGCGTCGTCTCCTCCGGCGACGGCGATCGCGTCGATGGCCGCCAGCCCAGCGTCGGGACCGTCGCGCTCGGCGATGGCGACCGCCCGGTTCACGGCGACCACCACCGTGGGTTGGCGGACGAGCAGGGCGTCGTACAGCGCGACGATGCGGGTCCAGTCCGTCGCCGCCGCGTCCGGAGCGGTGGCATGCACCGCCTGGATGGCCGCCTGCAACTGGTACGGACCCGAGCTGCGATGCCCGTGGGCGCTGGCCAGGACCTGGAGGCCGCGATCGATCTTGGCGCGGTCCCAGCGATCGCGATCCTGATCGGCGAGCAGCGCCGGCGAGCCGTCGTCCGACAGGCGGGCGTCACGGCGGGCGTCGACGAGCAGCAGCAGGGCGTGCAGTCCGAGCACCTCGGGGGCGTCCGGCACGAGGTCGGCGAGGAGGCCGGAGAGCCACACCGCCTCGTCGCACAGGTCGCCCCGGACCAGCACCTGGCTCGCCGCGCTGGTGTGCCCCTCGGTGAAGATCGAATAGATCACGGCGCAGACGATCGGCAGACGCTCGTGCAACGTGTCGAGGTCGGCTGGGGTGAACGGCACGTTGGCGCCGCGGATCTTGCCCTTGGCGCGGCTCAGGCGTCGCCCCATCGCCTCGTCGGAGACGAGGAACGCCCGGGCGATCTGGGTGGTCGACAGGCCTCCGACGACGCGCAATGTGAGCGCGACCTGACCGTCGGGAGCGAGGGCGGGGTGGCAGCAGCCGAGCAGGAGCGCGAGCTGGTCGTCGACCAGCTGGTGCGGCGGCGGTTCGGTGGCGCGTGCGACGGCGGCGCTGAGCTCGGGCAGGCGGTCCTCGAACCGTTGCGACCGTCGGATCCGGTCGATCGCCTTGCGGCGGCCGGTCGTGACGAGCCAGGCACCGGGTCGGTCGGGCAGTCCGTCGCCGCTCCACCGGGCGGCCGCCTCGAGGAACGCCTCCTGGGCCGCCTCCTCGGCGAGGTCGAGGTCGCCGAGATCCCGCATCAGCACGGCGACGAGCCGTGGCCACTCCTCGCGGAAGATCTCGGCGACGCCCGACCCGTCGATCATCGGCTCACGCCGACGGCAGCTCCATCAACGGCCGCACCTCGACGGAGCCGTACGGGGCACACGGCACCTTGGCGGCCCAGTCCAGTGCCTGGTCGATGTCGTCGACGTCGATCAGGTAGTAGCCGCCGAGGACTTCCTTGGTCTCGGCGAACGGGCCGTCGGTCACGACGCGACCGCCGTCGCGGAGGCGCACGGTGGTGGCGGTCTCGGAGCCCTGCAGTGGTTCACCACCGACGAGCGCGCCGGCGGCTTCGAGGGCTTCGGTGTAGGCGTACCACTCCTGCATCTCCGCCGCCTGCTCGGGTGTTCCGGGCTGCGGTCCGGCGTCTTCGGCGCTGTAGAGCAGCAACATGTACTTCATGGTTTCGCACCTCCTGGTGTCGGGATTGTTGCACTGACGACGAACGGCCGACACCGGATCGGACACATCCGCCGAATTGTTCGTGACAACAGGGTCGCGACGCCGGCAGCCGGACCCTCGTGCGGCCGTCGCTCGTGGGGCTATTGCTCGCGGGACGCGTTCGACGAGCAGGGGCGGGTGAGTGTCGGCGCGCCCGGCACAATGGTGGGGTGACGAGCGCACCGACCTCCACCGACGTCTACCTCGATCGCCTGGCGCGGGTGCGCGCCGAGATGGGGGAGCAGGGCGTCGACGTGCTCCTGGTGTCCGTCGGCCACGACCTGCCCTACCTCACGGGCTACGAGGCCATGCCACTCGAGCGGCTCACCATGCTGGTGGTGCCGCGCGACGGCGATGCCACCCTGCTGATCCCGGCCCTCGAGGCGCCTCGGGTGGTGGAGCAACCGGGCGCGTTCGACCTGCACCCGTGGGGTGAGACCGAGGACCCGATCGCCATCGTCGCCGGTCTCGTCGGTGCCGCCGGGCAGGTCGGCGTCGGCGACCAGATGTGGGCGCGCTTCCTCGTCGAGTTGCTGCCACATCTGCCATCCGCCGCGTACCGTCGCGCCGTCGACGTGATCGGTCCGCTCCGCATGCGCAAGGACCGCGCCGAGATCGATGCGCTCGCCGCTGCGGGCGCCGCGGTCGACCGGATCGCCGGCGAGCTCCAGCGCGGTGAGATCCCGCTGGTCGGACGCACCGAGGCCGACGTCTCTGCGCACCTCGGCCGGCGAATCGTCGAGGAGGGCCACCAGAAGGTCAACTTCGCCATCGTCGCCAGCGGGCCGAACGCCGCCAGCCCGCACCACCACGCCGGCGAGCGGGTGATCGGTGAGAACGAGCTCGTGCTGTGCGACTTCGGCGGCACGATGGACGGCTACTGCTCCGACACCACGCGCTGCGTCGTCACCGGCTCCACCCCGTCGGACATCGCCGAGGCCTACGAGGTGCTGCACGAGGCCCAACGCGCCGGGGTTGCGGCAGGCACGATCGGGACGCCCTGTGAGGAGATCGACCGCGCCGCCCGCCGGGTGATCGCCGACGCCGGCTACGGCGACTACTTCATCCATCGAACCGGCCACGGCATCGGGATGGAGGAGCACGAGGACCCCTACATCGTCGAGGGCAACGCCCGCCCGCTCGAGGCCGGGCACGCCTACAGCGTCGAGCCGGGCATCTACGTCCCGGGCAGGTGGGGCATGCGGCTGGAGGACATCGTGGTCGCCACGACGGACGGACCGCGCCCGCTCAACACGTCGGACCACGCCCTCGTCGAGGTCTGACCCGCCGGGAACGCCGGCTCAGGGGGTGAGCTCGAACGCCGCCTGGTCGGGCGTGTCGCTGTACGCGGTGAGCTCGACCAGCGTGTCGCTCCCGTCGTAGCGGGCGAGCGGCCCCTGATCGAGCGCGCAATAGGCGACGGTGCCACCCGTGACCGGCACGTCGACGCACAGCGCCGCCTGCCCGGCGAGTGTGACGTCGTACCCGACCGGTTCGCCGATCCGGCGCCCCGCATCGGTGCGCAACCGGCGGGCCGCGCTGTCGGCATAGAAGTCGTGGGTGGCGATGACGTCGCTGATCCGAGCGTCGTTGATCGACGCCTCGCACGTCGCCGCGACCAGGTCACACGTCGCCTCCGAGCCGTCGTCGGCGACGAAGCGAATCGAGTTCACCGTGACCGATCGGCGGTTCGCCCCGTCCTGGACGATGCGCGCCGTCGACTCCTGGCCGCCGAGCCGGGTGAGGATCTCGTAGTCGCCGGTGAAGGTCGCCAGCCGGGCCCGGTCGAGCCGCTCGAGCACGGCGTCGATCGCCTCGTTCCCGGTCTCGGAGGCGAACGCCACGTCGCTCTCGAACGTCGGGCGCTCACCGGTCATGCACCCGCTGAGCACACCCGCCGACGCCAACACCACGCTGAGCAGCGCGGCGCGGACGAGGTGGCGGGGGGAGGCCATGGCGCCGACAGGCTACTTTGGGCGTTCCCCGGCCACGCAGGCCGGTTTGGGCGTTCCCCGGCCACGCAGGCCGCGTTCCTGCAGGGCCGATCCATCTCGCCGTTACGCTGATCGGCCGTGATCCGCCTCGACGCCGCCACGGTGCTGCTGCAATGGGCGACGGGCGGGATGCTGTTCTGCTGGTTCACCACCCGTCGCCGCACGATCGGTCTCGGCTACGGCTGGCTGCTGCGCGGTGTGTATGCGTGCTTCGCCCTCGGCGCGTTGATCCTCGGCCTGGCCTACGACACCGTGCCCGTGCGCGAGGCGGCGTCGGCCGGCGTGGTGGTGACCTGCGTCGCCGCACTCGCGGTGTCCGTGATGCGCAAGGGTGCCGGTGTCAGCGGCCAGCAGGCGGAGTTCGACCGGCGGACCGAACGCGTCGCAGCGATGACGGGCATCGAGCGCGCCGTCGAGCATCCCCGCGAGCCCGCCGACGACGAGCGCACGCCGGCCGCGGAGTTCCCACCGGTGCTCGACCTCGTCCCGGCGGTCGTCGGCGCCGTCGGCCTCGTCGCCGCATCGATCGCCGCCGCGACCGGCGATGGCGCAGGCACGGTCGTCGTCGCACTCCTGCGGACACTCGTCGGCGCGGCGTTCATCGGAGCGATCAGCGACGGGATGCTGCTCGGCCACTGGTACCTCGTGCAGCCGGGGTTGCCGAGGCGGCTGCTCAACGAGATGGTCTCGGCGATCGCCTGGCTCTGGCCGGCCGAGGTGATCGTGATGCTGCTCCCGACCGGCATGTGGGCCGTGCTCACGGGCCAGGTCGACGACGGCTGGGGTGGGATGCTCGGCTGGATGTGGTTGGCGTGCGCGATCACCACGATCGTGCTGATCTTCGTCACCAAGGCAGCGCTCAAGGAGCGGTACTACTCGGCGGTGATGGCGGCGACCGGTCTGCTGTACCTGGCGATCCTCACCGGGTTCGGGATGGACATCGTCGCTCGCGCGGTGCTCGACCAGACCTGACGCGCCGGCGTCCGGGCTGCCCGCGGAACGAGCATCGCCGATGTGGAATCGAACACCCGTGTGACAGACTGATCGGCATGGCCCGCCCCGTCTGGACCGGAACGATCTCGTTCGGCCTCGTCGCCATCCCGGTCAAGCTGTTCCACGCGGTCCGCCGGCAGAGCGTGTCGTTCAACCAGCTCGACGAGCGGAACATGGCCCGCATCAGGTACCGCAAGGTCAACGCGGAGACCGGCGACGAGGTGCCCGACGAGCACATCGTGAAGGGGTTCGAGGTGTCGAAGGGTCGCTACGTGGTGGTCGATCCCGACGAGCTCGAGCCGTTCATGCCCGTCGCCACCAAGTCGGTCGACATCGACGAGTTCGTCGACCTCGTCGAGATCGATCCGGTCTACTTCGACACGGCGTACCACGTCGCGCCCAACGGCCAGCCCAAGCCCTACGTGCTGCTCGCACGGGCGATGGAGGCCAGCGACAAGGTCGCCATCGGACGGTTCGTGATGCGCAACAAGCAGTACACGGCCGCCATCCGTGCCGAGGAGGGGCGGCTCGTGATGTCCACGCTGGCATATGCCGACGAGGTCGTCGACCCGGCCGACATCGAGGAGCTCGACGGCCTCGACGATGTCGTCGTCGAGAAGAAGGAGATGGCCATGGCCGAGTCGCTGGTCAGCTCGCTCGCCGACGACTTCGCGCCGGAGAAGTACCACGACGAGTACCGCGAAGAGGTCATGGCGCTGATCAAGATGAAGGCCGACGGCGAGGAGCTGCAGGCGCCCGCCGAGGCCGCCGAGAAGCCGAACGTCGTCGACATCATGGCCGCCCTCGAGGCGAGCGTGGCGGCGGCGAAGAAGGCCCGGTCCGACGAGGGCGGCGGGTCGAGCGGCAAGGGCTCGAAGGGCGGCGCGCGGAGCCGCAAGACGCCGGCCAAGAAGTCGGCCTGATCGTCCGTGGCGACGCCGGTCGAGGTCGAGATCGACGGCCGCTCCGTCCGGCTCACCAACCTCGACAAGGTCCTCTACCCCAGCGGTTTCACGAAGGCCGAGGTCGTCGACTACCACGCCCGCATCGCGCCGTGGGTCATCCCGCACCTCGCCGGGCGGTGCCTCACCTTCAAGCGGTTCCCCGACGGCACCGACAAGGACGGGTTCTTCGAGAAGCGCTGTCCCTCGCACCGCCCCGAGTGGGTGCCGGTGGCGCTCGGTCCCGGCGACCGGCGCGGCGGCATCGAGTACTGCCGCATCGAGGAACCGGCGGCGATGGTGTGGGCGGCGAACCTGGCGGCGATCGAGCTCCACGCGCCGATGGCCCTGGCCGCCGATCTCGACGTGCCCCGAGCGCTCGTGTTCGACTTCGATCCCGGTCCCGGCACGTCGATCGTCGAGTGTTGTGAGGTCGCCGTCGCCGTGCAGCAGGTGCTGGCGGCGGTCGAGCTCGAGGGGTGGTGCAAGACGTCGGGCTCGAAGGGCCTGCAGATGTACGTGCCGCTCAACCACGACGGCGCCACCCACGAGGGTGCAGCGGACTTCGCGCTCGCCGTCGGGCAGGTGATGGAGCGGCAACTCGCCGGCCGCGTCACCACCGTGATGGCCAAGGCCGAGCGGAAGGACAAGATCTTCGTGGACTGGAGCCAGAACGCGCACCACAAGACCACGATCGCTCCGTACTCGTTGCGCGCCCGCCCCGAACCGACGGTGTCGACCCCGGTGACGTGGGACGAAGTGGCCGCGTGCGCCACCGGCGACATCGAGCCGCTCCGCTTCGACGCCGCCGACGTGCTCGTGCGCGTCGAGGAGCACGGCGACCTCTTCGCCGACGTGCTGACCCTCGAACAGCACCTCCCGTCCCCCTCCAGCTGACACCCCCCTGCGTTCCCCTCGGGTTTGTGGGTGCGATGTCGGTCGGTGCGCCCGGTGTCCGCCCCGCAAAGCGGCGTGGCCGGGTTTGTGGGTCCGATGTCGGTCGGTGCGCCCGGATTCTGCGACGCAAAGCGGCGTGGCCGAGTGCCGCCGTTTCTGCAGCGCGGCGCACCATCATGGACGCGTGCGTTTCGCCGCTGCGCTCGCCCTCGCCGCCGTGCTGGCTGCCGCCTGTGGCGGC
>CAYGLH010000008.1:0-18098 GCA_964350535.1 uncultured Ilumatobacteraceae bacterium | reverse complement strand
TCGACGTCCGATCCCGACCCGACGAGCCCGCCCACGACGAGCCGGCCGACGACGAGCCAGTCCGTGGCGACCACCGCCGAACCGGCAGCGACGGAACCGCCGGCCGATCCTGACGTGGAACCCGCACCGGTGCCGACGTCGCCGCCGCTGCAGGAGGAGGGTGACGAGCCGACGTTCGACGCCGAGCCGATCGAACCGTTCGTTGCAGACCCGCCGCCGTCCGACGACCCACTCACCGGCTGGGCTGCATTCGACGAGAACCTGCGCGACGCGCTGCTGCGCAACGGGAACGTGTCCGCGTCAGCGGCGGTGATGATCGACGGCGACATCGTCCACACGGTGGCCTTCGGCAACCGCACGTTCGGCCGGGTCGATCCCGCCGAGCCGGTCGACCGCTTCCGGATCGCCAGCATCTCGAAGACCCTCACCGCGATCGCCCTGCTGCAACTCGTCGAATCCGGCGTCGTCGGCCTCGACGAGCCGGTCGGCCGGCGCGTCGCAGAGTACGTCGGCGTCGCCACGCCGTCGGCCGCAGTGGCCTCGATCACGCCGCGCCAGCTCCTCGATCACACCGCGGGGTTCGGGAAGTACCAGTCGGTGTTCTTCGGGAAGGGCGCCGAGGACTGCCGGGCTGCGGCGGCGATCGGCCTCAGCCGGGGGATCCGGAGCCCCGGCGGCAGCTACGTCTACAGCAACATGGGCTACTGCGTCGCCGGGATGTTGATCGAGGCGCTCACCGGCGAGGACTACGAACGCGTCGTCTACCGGGAGGTGCTCACGCCCCTCGGCATCGCCGGTCCGCGGCTCGCGGCGACGTTCGACCCGGGTCCGGACGAGGCGTTGCACCCGACCACGCTCGGACGCAACTACATGGAGACCCTGCAGGCCGCCGGCGGCTGGGTCGCCACGCCGTCCGACCTGGTCACCGTGCTCGACTCGCTCGATCACTCGACACCCGGTTTCAAGCCGCTCGAACCGTTGACCACGCTGGCGATGACCACGCCGGTGTTCGGTCAACGGGGCCAGCGCGGCTACGGCCTCGGGTTGCTGCTCTACGGTCCCGGCAGGTACGGCCACACCGGGACCATCGAGAGCACCCACGCCATGGTGATGAACCGCGGCGACGGCGTCACGTGGGCGATCACCGTGGCCGGTCCGTATCCGGACGACACGCCGCGCCTCGAGGGGATCATCAACGATGCCTTCGTCGCGGGCGGGTTCATCGCAGGCTGACCGCCGATGTCCGGCGACACCGCCACCGCGCCGATCCCCGTGACGGTGATCGGCGGATATCTCGGAGCCGGGAAGACCACGCTGCTCAACGCCCTGCTGGCCGACCCCGGCGGCCGGCGGCTGGGCGTGATCGTCAACGACTTCGGCGAGCTGGCCGTCGACGTCGCCCGGCTCGGCACGGCGTCGGGGGGTGCCACGTCGGACGACGGCGGGGTGATCAGCCTGCCCAATGGGTGCGTCTGCTGCACCCTCGGCACCGACCTGCAGGGTGCACTTCGGGCGCTCGTCGAGCGTTCTCCGCAGCCCGACCAGATCGTCGTGGAGGTCAGCGGCGTCGCCGACCCTGCGGCGACCGCGGCGTGGGGCACGGTGCCGCCGTTCGGGCCCGGGGGCGTGATCGTGCTCGCCGACGCCGGTGCGGTCGTCGGTCATGCCCGCAACCGCTACGTCGGCGGTGAGGTGACCCGCCAACTCACCGGTGCCGACCTGATCCTGCTGACCAAGACCGACGTCGTGAGCGGGGCCGAACGGACGGAGGTCGAGGCGTGGCTCGATCGCACCACACCGGTGACCCCACGCCTCGCAGTGGTCGCGGGCGATGTTCCGCCCGACGTCGTGCTGGGTCTGCGGCCGGCCCGGGCCCGGCCGCACATCGCTGCGCCGCACGACGACCGCTATGTCAGCTGGTCGTGGCAGGCGACCGCGCCGGTCGATCGCCAGCCGTTCGAACGGTTCCTCGCCGCGGTGCCGCCTGCTGTGCTCCGGATGAAGGGCGAGGTGGCGACGACCGACGGCGACCGGCTCGCCGTCGACGTCGTCGGATCGCGCCGGACGGTCACGTCGCCGCGTGCGGACACGTCCACGGTCGGCGCCACCCTCGTCGCCATCGGTACCCGCGCCGAGCTCGATCCGGACGCCCTCGACGCGCTCATCGCCTCCCACCCGCTCGGGTGAACCCTCCGACCCAGCCCGGTCACCGCGCCACCCGTCGCGATTTGTGTCGGCGACCTTCCGGTGCGGGCGGCAAATGGCCGACGCAGATCGGGGGTTCGCGATTCGTGTCGGCAGGGATCGGTCGGCACCGGATCTTCGCCGACACGAACTGGCGGGTCGGGGCTGAGGTCAGGGTCGGCGGGCCGGGAAGGGGGTGCCGGCGACGACCGTGCCCCAGACGCCGATGTCGCGGATGGTCATCGGGTCGACCGTGAGCGGATCGTCTTCCAGCACGGTGAAGTCCGCAGCCTTGCCGGACTCGATCGAGCCGAGCTCGTCGTCGAGGTGCAACTGGTGTGCCGCACCGATCGTGACGGCCCGGAGGGCGGACGCCGCCGAGATCCGCTCGTGTTCGCCGAGCACCCGACCCGACGGCGTGACGCGGTTGACCGCGCACCACATCATGTGGAGGTGGCCGAGGGGCGTGACGTTGGCGTCGCTGTGGATCGAGAACGACACCCCTTCGCGCTCGGCGGTGGCGCACGGTTCCATCCGGCGCGCCCGCTCCGGTCCGATCGTCAGGTCGTGGGGCTGATCCCCCCAGTACCAGAGGTGGTTGGTGAAGATGTTGGCGCACATGCCGAGGCGGGCCATCCGGCGGAAGTGATGGGTGCGGGTCAGCTGGCTGTGTTGGACGGTGTGGCGGTGATCGAGCCAGGCGCGCTCCAACAGCAACTGCTCGACCGTGTCGATCCACAGGTCGATCGTGAGGTCGCCGTTGCAGTGGGTGTGGATGTTGAGTTGCCGCTCGTGGAATGGCCGGCAGATGTCGAGCAACTGTGCCGGATCGGTCATCCAGATGCCGTGGTCGTCGCCCGTGTAGTACCCCGGCCAGTCCATCTTCGCCGTGAACCCCTGGATCGACCCGTCGAGCACGATCTTCAGGCCCACGGTGCGCAGCTTGTCGCCCGACGCGTCGACGAGGGCGGCAAGCGCGTCGGCAGCCTCCTCCCACGTGGTGGTGCCGGGCGGGAGGGCGTTGATGTGGCGCTGGAGCACACGCGCCGGGAACTCCGGCCGCTCGACCACGTCCTGCCACAGCGCTTGGCTCTCCGGCGCGCGCAACCCGGCGGCGGCGAGATCGGTGACCGCGGTGATCCCCTGGTTGGCGCAGATCTGCCCGAGCGTCTCGATCGCCCGTGGATCGTTCATCGTCTGCAGGATCACCCCGAGGGCCGACATGCACAGCGCCATCGCCGGCATCTCCTGCAGCTCGCCGTTGGGTTCGCCGTCGGCACTCCTGGCGACTCCCGGCGTGGTGGCATCGCGGTCGATCCCGTGCAGCGCCAACATGGCCGAGTTGACCGTGGCGAGGTGGGCGCTGGCGTGGAACACGAAGATCGGGCGCGTCGTCGACACCCGATCGAGGTGCTCCCTCGTGAGCCGCTCCTCGTCACGGAAGTAGATCGGGTCGAACCCCCCGACGACGATCGGGTCGTGCGATCCGGCCGTGGCGGCATCGATCTCGCGGAGCCGATCGAGCAGCGCGGCATAGCTGCGGATCCCGGGCGTGATCCCACCGTCGACGTTGTGGCGGTCGAACCAGCCGGTGTACGGCAACAGCGCGAACGCACCTTCGAGGCTGTGGGCGTGGGCCTCGACCATGCCGGGCACGATCACGAGGTCGGCGAACCGCTCGTCGACCTCGTGGGCACCCCAGCTGCGACACTCGTCGAGCGAGCCGGCCATGAGCACGCGTCCGTCGGCGACGGCCACCGCCTCGACGTGGGGCTGGGCGGGATCCATCGTGACGACCCGTCGTGCCGGGTAGACGGTGATGTCGAAGGGACGTTCCATCGCAGGTCCCCGCGTGTCAGTCGGCCAGGCTCGCCAGCAGGTCGAGGTGATCGAGGTCGGCCAGGTCGAGCACCTGGAGGTAGATCCGCTCGGCACCAGCCTCGTGCCACGCGGCGAGCGTCGCGCGCACCTCGTCGGGTGTTCCCGCTGCGCCGTTCTCCCGCAGCTCTGTGGGTTCCCGACCGATCGCCTCGGCCCGGCGGGCGAACTCCGCCTCGTCGGCGCCGCAACACGCCACGAGCGCAGCCGAGTACACGAGCGAGCCCGGGTCGCGGTCACGCTCCTCGCACGCGGCGCGCACCCGACCGCACTGCTCGACGAAGAACTCCCGAGGCACGAACGCGGCGTTGAACTCGCTGGCGTACGTCGCGGCCAGCCGGGGCGTGCGCACCCGCCCGCCGCCGCCGACGATGATCGGGAGCGGGTCCTGGACCGGCTTGGGCATCCCCGGCGACTCCGTGACCGGATAGTGGCCGCCAGGGTGATCGAACGTCGCGCCGACCGGGGTGGCCCACATCCCGGTGATGATCGCGAGCTGTTCCTCGAGGCGGTCGAACCGTTCGCCGAGTGCCGGGAACGGCACGCCGTACGCCTGGTGCTCGACGTCGTACCAGCCGGCACCCAGCCCCAGC
This sequence comes from uncultured Ilumatobacteraceae bacterium, assembly GCA_964350535.1. Classification (GTDB taxonomy): domain Bacteria; phylum Actinomycetota; class Acidimicrobiia; order Acidimicrobiales; family Ilumatobacteraceae; genus CAYGLH01. The sequence goes on along the minus strand of CAYGLH010000008.1, from coordinate 13,443 downwards.
TCCACGCGGCCGGCGGACATCTGATCGACGCCGGCGACACTGATCGCCAGCGGACCGGGGAGGCGGAACGTCGCCGAGGTGACGAGCGTTCCGAGCCGGATCCGCTCGGTGTCGCGGGCGAGCCCGGCGAGGGTGATCCATGCATCGGTCGGCCCCGGGAGGCCGTCGACGCCGCCCATCGGCGAGAAGTGGTCGCTCCGGAAGAACGCCCCGAACCCGAGGTGTTCAGCACGTCGGGCGACGGCGAGCAGGTCGTCGTACGTGGCGCCCTGTTGGGGCTCGGTGAAGATGCGGAGGTCGGAGAGCTGCACGCCGCGCACCCTAGTGGTGAGCCACCGGGCGGCGAGGCGTGCGGACCTCGCGGGTCCCGAACCCGTCGCCGCGTCGTCGGCGTGCGAGACTCGGCCGATGACGGGACAGGGATTGGGACAGACCGGCCGCGACGTCGACGAGGTGATCGCCGACCTCCTCGCCAAGCGGGCGGACGACGTGCGGTGGCAGGACGGCCGGGCGTTCGGCATGATCTACAACGGCGGGCCGGGCGTGCACGAGGTCGCCGAGCGAGCGGCCGAGCTGTACCTCCACGAGAACGCACTCAACACGAAGGCGTTTCCCTCGCTGGGATCGATCCAGTCCGAGGTCGTGCGGTGGACGGCGGGGCTCCTGCACGGTGACGAGCGCGTGGCAGGGTTCCTCACGAGCGGTGGCACGGAGTCGATCCTGTGCGGCGTGCTGGCCGCCCGCGAGCGAGCCGAGGCCGAGCGTGGCATCACCGAGCCGGAGATCGTGCTCGCCGAGTCGGCGCACGCTGCGTTCCACAAGGCGGCGCACATCTACCGGATGACCATCCGCAAGGCGCCGGTGCGTGACGACTACACCGCCGACGTCGACGCGATGGCCGACCTCGTCGGCCCGAACACGGTGCTCGTCGTCGGCTCGGCGCCGCAGTACCCGCAAGGGGTGCAGGACGACATCCCGGCGATCGCCGCGCTGGCGTCATCCGTCGATGCGAACTGTCACGTCGACGCCTGCATGGGCGGATTCGTCCTGCCGTTCGCCGAGATGCTCGGCCGCACCGTGACACCCTGGGACTTCCGCGTCGAGGGGGTGACGACGATCTCCGCGGACATCCACAAGCTCGGATACGCGCCGAAGGGGGTCTCGGTGATCCTTCACCGCACGAAGGAGTCGCGCAAGTACCAGACCTTCGTGTTCGACGACTGGCTCGGTGGGTTCTACGCATCCCCGAACCTGCAGGGGACGCGGTCCGGCCTGCCGATGGCGTGTGCCTGGGCGGTGATGCAACACCTCGGCATCGACGGCTACACGGAGCTGACCCGCGCCACGCTCGCCAACGCCGACCGGATGCGCGCCGGGATCGCCGAGATCGACGGCATCCGGGTGCTCGGCGACCCGCAGTTCCAGCTCGTCGCGCTCGCCGCCGATCCTGCATTCCATCCGGAGATCGACGTGTTCGCCCTCGGCGACGCGCTCCTCGAACGGGGATGGTTCCACGACCGGCAGGGCCCGCCCGACACGTTGCACTCCACCGTCAGCAACTCCAACACCGGCGTGATCGACGACTATCTCAGCGACCTCGCCGAGTGCGTCGCTGCCGTCGTCGGCAGCCGCACCGACGACCGCTCCACCAACTACGCCACCCTCGAGTAGGCGGTCACGGGCGGATCCGAGCGAGGCTCGGCTGGTCAGTTGATCTGGCGGTCGGCGTTCTCCCAGAACGGAGCGCGCAGCTTGAACTTCTGGAGCTTGCCGGTGGCGGTGCGGGCCAACTCGTCGCGGAACTCGACGCGCTTCGGGCACTTGTAACCGGCGAGGCGCTCCTTGGCGAAGGCGATCACCCCGGCTTCGTCGAGGTCGCTGCCCGGCGTCCGCACGACGAGGGCGGTGACCAGTTCGCCCCACTTCTCGTCGGGGATGCCGATGACGGCGACCTCGGTGACGTCGGGATGCTGGAAGATCGCGTCCTCGACCTCGATCGACGACACGTTCTCGCCGCCCGAGATGATCACATCCTTCTTGCGGTCGGAGATGATCACGTAGTTGTCGGCGTCGATGCTCCCGCCGTCGCCGGTGTGGAAGAAGCCGTCGTGGATCGCCGCGGCGGTCGCCTCCGGCTGCTCCCAGTAGCCCTCCATGACCATGTTGCCGCGGGTTCGGATCTCGCCGCTCTCGGTGACGTCCATCGTGCACCCGACCACCGGTGCGCCGGCGCGATTCAGCTTCGCCGCCCGCTCGGCCGGGGAGAGGTCGTCGTACTCGGCGCGCGTGCGGTTCATCGTGATCAGCGGCGTCGTCTCGGTGGGCCCGTAGATCTGCACGAACTCCCAGCCGAGCTCGGTCTCGGTGCGTTCGATCGTGCGGGTCGGCGGCGGCGCCCCCGCCACGACGATCCGCACCCGGTCACGACCGGGGATCGGACCGTCCCACTCGGCGGCGGCGTCGAGCACCGCGTTGAGCACCGCCGGCGCACCGCACAGCAGCGTGACGCCGTGCTCCTCGATGCGACGCAGGATCTCGTGACCGTCGACCTTGCGCAGGATCACGTGCGTGCCGCCCATTCCCGACACCGCGTACAGCATCCCCCAGCCGTTGCAGTGGAACTGCGGCAGGGTGTGGAGGTACACGTCGCGGTCGCTCACGCCCATGTGCCACCCGAACACCGCGGCGTTGAGCCAGATGTTGCGATGCGTCAGCTGGACGCCCTTCGGGCGGGCGGTGGTGCCCGACGTGTAGTTGATGGTGGCCGTGGCGTTCTCGTCGGGTTCCCACGCCGTCGGCTCGGCGTCGTAGCGCATGATCGCCGCATCGGTGTCGGCGCCGATGATCATCTTGCGTTCGCACTCGACGCTGTCGAGGGCGTCGGCGAGCTCGGGGTCGACGAGCAGCAGACGGGCGCCGGAGTGCTCGACGATGTAGCGCACCTCCTCGGCGACGAGACGGAAGTTGATCGGCACGAGCACCCGCCCGGACCCCGACACGCCGAACAGGGCGGTCAGCAGGCGCGCAGCGTTGTGGCTGACCATGGCCACGCGCTCGCCGACACCGATCCCGAGCTCGTCGAGGCCGGCCGCCATCGCCCGCGCCCGTCGGGCCATCTCGCGGTAGTCGATCGTGCCCCACGACGCTGCGGGCTGGTCGGGTTCGTCGACGATCGCCGTGCGGTCGGGATACACCAGCTCGGCGCGGCGGAGGTAGTCGTTGACGGTGAGCGCAACCTTCATGCGTCCCAACGTATTCGCTCGCCCCGTGTGCCCTGGCGCCGTGCGCCGGCGCGAGCGGTCAGCGGCCGCCGGCGTGACCGGAGAGCGCCGTCAACGGCCAGGGGCGGTTGCGCTCGACCGTGAGGGCGAGGTCGAGCAGCAGCTGTTCGCTGAAGTGCCGGCCCACGATCTGCAGGCCGATGGGAAGCCCGTCGAGGAACCCGGCGGGGACCGAGATCGCCGGGTTGCCGTGGAGGTTGGCGGGGAACGTCAGCAGGCCGTTGTTGCCGGCCCCGGCCTTGATGCCGCCGAACTCCGACGGCAGCGGGCCGCCCGCAGCGAACGCAACGTCCGGGTTCGACGCCGTCATGACGAAGTCGACACCGTCGGCGGGATCGAAGATCCTGGCCAGCGCCTCGTTGACCTCCATCCGGCGCCGCTCGATCTTTGCCCGCGATTCCTCGCCGTACTGTCCTGCTCCGGCCTCCATCGAGTATCGCATCTCCGGCGTGAGCTCGTCGGCGCAGTCGGGCCAGTGGTCGCGCAGCAGAGCTCGGATCGCCAGCCCTCCCGAGACCGACCACGCTCGGCCCATGCGCGGGATCGCCGTGTCGACGCCATCGACGCGACGCATCCCGACGTCGTCGATCAGCAACGTGGCGGCTTCCTCCAGCAGCTCCCACATCACCGGCGACACGACCGCCCCGCCCCAGTCGGCGACGACGGCGACGCGCGCTCCTCGGAGGGCGCCGAGGTGCGACCCGAGGTCGCGCTCCCAGCCCTCGACGCGAGGGAGGCTCAACGGGTCGGTGGGGTCGTGGCCGTTGACGACGTCGAACCAGCGCGCCGTGTCGCGCACCGAGCGGCTGAGGCATCCGGTGGTGACGGTGAGGTTGCCGTACTCGTGGAGTGGTCCGAGGGGGACGCGTCCGAACGTCGCCTTGAGCCCGACCAGGTTCGTGAACCCGGCGGGGATGCGAATCGACCCGCCACCATCGCCGCCGGTGGCGATGGGGTAGATGCCGCCGGCGACGGCGCTGGCCGACCCACCCGAGGAACCGCCCGGGGTGCGCCCGTGCTGCCACGGGTTGTGGGTGACGCCGTTGAGCACGGTGCGTGTCACGTTGACGCCGCCGAACTCGCTCGATGTCGTCAACCCGGCGAGCACCGCTCCGCCGGCGTCGACGAGCCGCCGCACCTGGGTGGAGGTGTGGGTGGCCACCCGGTCGCGGAAGACCACACACGCTTCGGTGTCGGGCCACCCCTCCACCTGATTGAGCTCCTTGACCCCGACCGGGACGCCGCCGAACGGCTGTGCGACATCGGCCCGCTCCGCGGCGGCCAGTGCGCCGTCGCGGTCGGTGAACGAGACCGCGTTGAGGTCGCTCTCGTCGATCGCCCGGTGTACGGCGCGGAGTTCCTCGACGGGATGTCGGTCGCCGCTCCGGAACGCATCGACGAGTCCGACCGCGTCCCCCTGCCACGTATCGTCGCTCATCCCCGCACCCTAGGTTGGCGCAGCGTCCGGCGCGTACGCTCGGCCCTCCATGGACTCGCGCAGCTTCCTCGGTCTCGAACCGACGCACAACCCGTTCCGCTGGAAGCTCCCGGTCACGATGGGGATCTCGACGATGGGCGGCTTCCTGTTCGGCGGGTCCGGCCTCGCGGCGGCGATCGCGGCGATGGAAGGCACGTCGGGTCGGCACTGCATCTGGGCAACGGCGCAGTACCTGTCGTACGCCAAGCCCGGCGAGGTCGTCGACATCGACGTGACACTGGCCGTCTCGGGTCATCAGGTGACGCAGGCACGTGCCGTCTGCCACGTGGCCGACCGCGAGATCCTCACGGTCAACGCGGCGCTCGGCGAACGCCCGATGGAGCAGTCGGGCCAGTGGGAGCAGATGCCCGACGCACCGCCTCCGGAGGAGTGCCCGCACCGGATGCACATCAGCGAGTCGGAGGGCACGATCAACGAACGTGTCGAACAGCGCATCGTGAAGGGTCGCAACTGGAGCGAGCTCGACGGCGTGCAGGGCGACGGCCAGACGATCCTGTGGGCGCGGATCCCCGACGTGATCGCCGGGGTCGACGCCACGACGCTGGCGATCCTCGGCGACTTCGTGCCGAGCGGCATCGGCCAAGCTCTCGGCGTGCGGGGCGGCGGCAACAGCCTCGACAACACCCTGCGCGTGGCCCGCCTCGTGCCGACCGAGTGGGTGCTGATGGACATCCGGACCCACGCCGTGGAGCGCGGGTTCGGTCATGGCCTGGTGCACATGTTCGCCGAGGACGGAACGCTGCTCGCCACGGCCAGTCAGAGTGTGATCGTGCGCTTCTTCAAGGGCTGAGCGGCCGATCCGGCGAGGTGCCACGGCGACGCATAGTGTCGCCCTCCATGGCACTCCCGCGACGACCTGGCATGACCGTCCCGCTTCCCGGCCCGCTGCACAGCCACCGTGAGAAGCTCGTCGAGCTGGCCGACCTCGGCTACACCGACATCTGGTCGGCCGAGGCCGATGGCGCCGACGCCTTCACCCCGCTGGCGCTGGCCGCGGCCTGGGAGCCACGGCTGCGCCTCGGCACGGCGATCGTGCCGGCGTACACCCGCGCACCCGCCTGCTTCGCGCAGAGCGTTGCCTCGCTCGCCGATGCCGCCCCCGGCAGGTTCGCCATCGGCGTCGGATCGTCGAGCAACGTGATCGTCGAACGGTGGAACGGCGTACCGTTCGAGGAGCCGTACAAGAAGGTGCGCGATGTCGTGCGCTTCTTGAAGGACGCGCTGTCGGGCGAGAAGGTGAAGCACGCCTACGACACGTTCGAGGTCAACGGGTTCCGCCTCGCCGTGACGCCCGAGCAGCGACCACCGATCCTCGTCGCCGCGCTGCGCGGGGGGATGCTACGGCTGGCCGGTCGCGAGGCCGACGGGGCGATCATCAACTGGCTCTCACCCACGGACGTCACGACGGTGGCGGGGATCGTGAACGACGCTGCCGGCGGTGCGGAACGGGAGATCGTGGCGCGCATCTTCTGTTGCCCGAGCGAGAACACCGAACGCGTCCGCGAGGCGGCGAAGTTCGCCGTGGCCGCGTACCTCAACGTGCCCGTCTACGCCGCCTTCCACGAGTGGCTCGGGCGTGGGCCACAGCTCCAGGGCATGTGGGACGCGTGGCAGGCCGGCGACCGCAAGGCCGCACTCGCCGCGATCCCCGACGAGGTGGTGGACGATCTGGTGGTGCACGGGTCGCCGGCCGAGTGTCGGGCGAAGATCGATGCCTACTTCGACAACGGCGTGACCACCAGTTCGCTGGCGATCCTGCCCCTCGACCCCGACCTCGACTACTGGCAGGCGGTGCGCGACCTGTCGCCCAGCGCCGGCTGACCCGTCCCGGCCCGCTGGCAGGTTGCCGCCGTCAGGCCGCCTCGGGCTGACGCGGCTGGAGTCGGTGCAGGTCGCCCTGGGTCGCCTCGGCGCGTTGCCGGGCGATCTGTTCACGAATCTCGGCGATGTGCCGCATGCCGCGCTCGCGAGTGGTGCGGCTGAGCTGGAACTGGACCGGGACGTCGGCGCTGGGCAGCAGGCTGAGCTGCTCGGGCGCAGGCTCGGTGCTGTGCGCACGGCGAGCCCGGCCGGGGGAGTGGAGCTCGGTGACGTTCTTCATGCTTCCCATCATGACGATGGGGTGTCACAGAGTTGAGGGCGACCCTCCAGCGACGCTGAAACCGACCTCGGCGCCGCCGGTCGCGGCGTTGCCCGCCCGCACCGTTCCGCCGTGCTGTTCTGCCACGTAGCGCACGATCGCCAGCCCGAGGCCCGAACCCGGCTCGGCTCGGGCGTCGGGCGAGCGGTGGAAGCGGTCGAAGATCCGCTCGGCCTGTGCCGGGTCGATGCCGGGACCGCGGTCCCGCACGACCACCGAACGGTCGCCGACGACGACATCGATCGGTGTGTCGGCGGGGCTGAACTTGTCCGCGTTCCCCAGCAGGTTGGAGACGGCCCGATCGAGGAGCGCCGCGTTGCCGCGCACCGGGGTCGGCTGGGTGCGGGCGTCCACGGCACGGCCGGTGCGTCGCTGGAACGTTGCCACGGCGTCCTGCACGATCGCCGCCAGGTCCACCTCGGTCATCGGGAGCTCGGCGCTCGTCTGGTCGGTGGCGAGCACGACCAGCTCGTCGACGAGGTCGGTGAGCTCGGCGATCTCGGCCTGGAGGCCGAGCAAGATCTCCTCGCGCTGATCGACGGGCAGATCACCCGCCCGCACGAGGAAGTCCACGTTGGCCCGCAGGCTCGTCAGCGGTGTCCGCAGCTCGTGGCCTGCGTCCTCGACCAGCCGATGCTGCTGGTCGCGACTCGTGCGCAGCGCATCCAGCATCTCGTCGAAGCTCCGTGCCAGCCGACCGACCTCGTCGTTGCCGGAGAGCCCGAGCGGCGTGAGGTCCTGTGTCGATGCGACCCGTTCCGCCGCGTCGGTCAAGTCCTCGAGCGGACGGGTGGCGCGACGCATCAGCAGCCATCCGAGGACCGCGGCGGCCAACGACAAGCCCACCCCGACGGCGGCGAGGCGCCGGGCCAGCCGGGACAGGACCTCGGTCGTCGCGGCGGTCTCCCTGGCGACCTGGACCGCGCCGCCGTCGGTGCGCGGCGCGGTCACCATGCGGTACGGCTGGCCGTCGATCTCGATGTCGCGCACGATCGTCGGCCCGCCTGCAGCAACTGCCTCGTCGCGTTCGTCGACCGGCAGGTTGCCGCCCTCCGAGGCGGTGACGTCGCCATCACGGTCGAGCGCCTGGACGATCGCGTCGGGATCGAAGGCGAAGTCGAGCTCGTCGGCCCGCGGACGTGGGCGGTCATTGTCGGACTGGCGACTCGGCGACGGCCGGAGGCCCTCGACGACCTGGTCGGCGCGAGCGGTGAGAAAGCGATCGGTCTCCGACCGCAGCTCGTCGGCGGTGGCCCGGTAGGAGGCGTACGACGCGACCGCGATCCCCACGACGACCAGGCCGGTCACGATGAGGATGACGCGGGCCCGCAGCGTCACGACGCGTCGGCTCGCAGCACGTAGCCGACCCCGTGCACGGTGTGGATCAGGCGCGGCTCACCCTCGGCTTCGAGCTTGCGGCGCAGATAGCGGGTGTGCACGTCGAGGGCTTTGGACGAGGTCGGTCCGTCGTACCCCCAGATCTCGGTGTACATCGTCTCCCGGTCGAGCACGACACCAGGATGACGCATCAACATCGCAAGGATCTGGAACTCGGTACGGGTGACCGGGATCGCCCGATCGCCGCGCCGCACCCGCATCCCGGCGACATCGACCTCGAGGTCCTCGAACCGCAGTGGTTCGGTCGACCTCGAGGTGGCCCGGCGGAGCAGGGCGCGCAGGCGAGCCAGCAGCTCTTCCAGCGAGAACGGCTTGGGGAGATAGTCGTCTGCGCCGGCGTCGAGGCCGGCGACCCGATCGCTCACCGCATCGCGCGCCGTCAGCATCAAGACCGGGCGGTGGTCGGCGCGGGCGCGTAATCGCCGGCAGGTCTCGAGGCCGTCGACGAAGGGCATCATCACGTCGAGCACCACCGCCGCCGGGTCGTGCTCGTCGACCGCCTCGAGCGCGGCCGCACCGTCGTTCACGGTGACGACCTCGTAGCCCTCGAACCGGAGGATGCGACCCAACGCCTCACGAACCTGCCGGTCGTCCTCGGCGACGAGGATCGTGGGCGCGTGTGCCGGGTCCATCCCGCCGACAATCGTACGGGCGCACGCCAGGGTGGTCATGCACGCCCGGCCGACCGTCGACCGCGTCCGGATCGACGGTCGTCGTCGCCGTCCGTACGTCGGCCGCGGCCAGCGGGTTCGACCGCCTCGTCGCCATCGTCGGCCGCCTCCACATCCGCCTCCACATCCGCAGCCGCAGCCGTATCGGACGATGGTGCCGTTGCGGTTCCGCCGTCGAGGACGAACACGTCGTCCGGGACGAGCTCGGGATCCACGTCGGTGTTGGCGACGATCACGTCGGCCAGCGACCGGCGGTAGTCGATGCCGTACACCTCGGCGATGACGTCGAGGGCCGGATCGTTCGCGTAGAAGAACCGGTCGCCGTCGCGCAGCGCTCGGAACTGGCGGGTCCACAGGGCGAGCTGGAGCTCGCCGAACTCGGTGCCGGCGACATGGGGCTCGGAGACCATGCCCGTGAATGCATCGACCCGATCGACCTCGCCGAACACCGCCTTCAGCCGCGCCGCGGTGGAGCTCCGTCGCACCGCACCCACGGTCTCGCCGTCGGCCGCGTCGCTGCCCGGCTCGAGTACGTCGCCGTCGGCGTCGGTGAGCTCGACGAAGTCGAGAATCTGCGGGTCGTCGATCGTGAAGCCGTCGGGGAGCTCCTCGGTGGCCTCGCCGGTGAGGTCGACGAAGCTCGCCACGCGGGGCAACCCGAGAGCTTCCCGGAGCTCGTTGTACGTCGGCATGCCGTGGTCGTAGCCGCGCAGCACGTCGATCGCGCCGAGGTCGTTGACCGAGGTGAAGCATCCGGCGATCTCGGTGCCGTCGAGGCAGTCGAGCGGATTCTCGACGTCGGGCCCCGGGAGCTGGAACAGGACGCTGCGGAGCTGATTGTCGATCTGTTCGTCGTTGGAGTAGGCCGCCTCCGACGACAGGCCGACGAGCAGGTTGCCGAGTCCGATGTCCTGGAGCAGCCCAGGGTTGCCGAACGCCACGGCGAGCGGCACGGCGATCTCGGCGGCGCCGTCGCCGATCTCGACGGTGACACCCTGCTGTTCGAGCGCCGCGATGGCTCCGTCGTCGAGCTCGTCGAGGGGGATCTCGGCCTCGAACTCTCCGTGGATCTGGGAGTGGGCGCGATAGCCGACCGTGGCGAACTCGTTCGTGATCGTCGGGTCGACGTCCGGGTCGTAGCCGGCGTACTCGCCGAGCTCGACGCCCATCGCGGGGAGGAACTCCTCGTAGGTGATGTGTTGTTGGAGCGCCGAGACGACGCGCCGGGCGATGTCGAACTTCGTCTCCTCGTCGAGGTCGTCCGGAAGGGACTCCACGATCCGGTTGTGCTCGCGCACGAACAGGGTGTGGACAGCGGTGAGGCCGATGTTCTCGTTGGCCCGCACGTCGCCGGCGACGACCGCCGAAGTGGGGTCGCCGAACAGCCGTCCCATCAGCTCGACGCCGGGCGTGTCCGCGTCGGGGCGTTCGGCGGCGGTCGGGAGGTACCCGTCGGCGGTCAGCAGTCGGGCAGCGTTGTTCGTCGGGTCGCCGTCGGCGGTCCCCTCGCGCAACCAGTCGAGCCGGTCGGCGGAACCGCCGTACACCGACCAGGCGTCGATGTAGGAGCTGACGGTGTTGACCTGTTCGCGCGGCGTCTCGACGCCGGTCCCGTCCGCCGCCGCCGACCGGTCCGTCGACATCGCGCCGAGATCGTTCGTGAACTCCTCGAGCGGATCGGCGGTGTCGAACGCGATCTCCAGTTGCTCGTCGTCGCTCGATTCCCGCAGCCCGAAGGTGTGGTCCAGGAACTGGCCCCAGACGAACGACCAGTGGGTGACGCCGTTCTCGGAGAAGACGTTCTGGTTGCCGTCGTTGAAGATCCGATTGCTCAGGTAGCGCTCGGACGGCCCGGTCATCGGCTCGCCGATGCCGTCGGCGTAGCGCGCGGGCACCTCTCGGACGTAGATCGATCCGGCTGCACCGAGCCCGGGCTCGGCGAGGTTGTTGCCGGATCCGTCGAGCGTGCGCCCGTCCGCCAAGAGCACGGCGAGGTCGCCGGCCGTCGCCGCGGCATCGACGACGTCGGAGCTGCCGTCGGGGATCGCACCGGCCGACGCCGGCGCGTCGCCGCCGTCCGTGGTCCGGACGGCGACGACGGCGGCGCCGACGAGGAGGCTCGGGGCGCTGAGCAGCACGATCGCCCGCCGCAGTGGCGAGGGATGTCGGGGCTCAGGGGTGGTGGTATCGCTCATGGGAGTCACCTCGTCGCCGTAGCCGGGGCATCACTCGGCGTCGGTCGCCGGGGCGTCGCCCTCGCCATGTTCGTCGCCGTCACGCTCGCCCGGAGTGGCCGCGACCTTCTCCGCGGCGCGCTCCTCGGCGTCTGCGAGGCGCTCGTCCGCCTCGGCCTGGGTGAGCTCGCCGGCGGCGACCTCGTCGGCGAGGCGCGCCGCCTTGCCGTCGACGATCGCGTCCACGACGCTGTCGACGGGCACGCCCTGCGCGGCGGCGATGTCGGCGAGGCTCTGGCCCCCGTCGCGCGCGGCGCGCAGCTCGTCGGTCGTCATGCCGAGCACCGCGGCGATCGCCTCCGAGTTGCCGCGGCACCCGCCACGTCGGTCCTCGTCCTCGGCCCCGGCGCCGTCGGGCCCGGGGACGGTCGTGTCGGTGTCGACCTGTCCGACGAGCGGTTGCACGTCGCTGCCCTCGTCGGACTCGTCCGTGGGCGTCTCGTCGACGCCCGTCGAGCTGTCGTCGGTCGGCGCGTCGCCGCCGTACTGCGCCGAGGCGAGCGACTGCGCCCCGATGACGCCACCCGCAGCGAGGGCGGTGGCGACGATGCCGGAGCGGACGAGCTTGCGTGTCGTGATCATGATGGTGGTCCCTTCGTTCGGACCGCCGGTCGGCGGCCGCTGGTTGTGACGAGGGCCACGATCGGCTGCGGCGGTAAGACCGCGCCGACACCGATCGAAAGAGGTTCGAAAGATCGCCACGCCGACGCGCGACGGGGACGTCCGCGCGCGTCGTCGCGACGGGCGGGGTGTGGTCGGCGGACGGGACGGGCGATCGCCGCAGATCAGAGCGGACGGGCGATGCGCGCCGCAGGATCCTGGCCGTAGAACGCCCGGAGCTCTGCGTACAGCTCCGGTTCGTGCTCGCAGAGCTGGTGCGGCCGGTTGAAGAACACCTCGGTGGCCACAGCGAAGAACTCGGCCGGATTCGTCCCCGCGTACGGGCGCAGGACGGGAGAGCCCTCGGCGCGCACGGTGTCGTACGCCCGGGTGCACACCTCGACCCAGCGCACCCGGGCATCGTCGTCCTCGAGCGGTGGGGTGCCGTCGGTGACACCGTCGAGCATGTCCAGGAGGTGGGCGAACTCGTGGTACACCACGTTCTGGCCGCCCTGGGGACGCTTCGCTCCCCGTTTCGTGGCCGCCCACGACAGCACGACCGCGTCCTTGTACGTGGCCTGGCCTGCGAGCAGTTGGGTGCCACTCGAGTGGACGCCCTGGCCGATGTTGCGCGACCCGTTGAGGCGAACCGTGCTCGGATGCACGATGATCGAGCTGATCGGCGGGAACTCGTCGATCCGCAGGCCGAGCAACAGCATCGAGGCTTGCGCGGCGATGAGGACACGGACCTCTTCGGTGAGCTCGAAGCCGCGCGCTGCCTCGAAACGGTTCGTCGCCAGGAACGCGGCGATCAGGACCTCCATGCGCTCGAGCTCGGCGGGGGAGAGGGTTCCCCAGTGCTCGAACTGTTCCGCGAGCAACGGCCGCCAGGACGGATCGAAGGTCGGTGCCGGCCTGCGGAACGCCCCGCGCAGGCGGTCGAGGAGACTCATGGGCCGGCCGGCGCGGCAAGCGCAGGCGGGAGGCGGTCGGCGCCGCCGAAGTACTCCGCCAGCCGGCGGTCGGCTTCGTCCTCGAAGAGGATCTCGGCGACCTCCCGCAACCCGCTCGATGCGGCGATGTCGTCGTCGGTGACGACCAGCTCGATCTTCGATCTCCGCCGCATGAAGTCCTCGAGGCGCGTCACCATCTCGGTCTGGGCCGTCGCGTACAGCTCGACCCGGAGGTAGTCGGCCGCGCCCATCACGTCCTCGGCCATCCGTGGCTCGTTGCGGATGGCCTCGAGCATGGCGAAGGCCCGTCGCCCGTAGCGGCGCCACAGGCGGTCGGAGAGCGGTTCGGTGTCCGGGCGGTGCCGCAGATCGTCGAGCTTCATCAGACGGGCCTGGCGGTAGAACTCGTCGCGCGTCGCCGGCGCGGGCTCGCCGTACCAGTTGTGCAGGTCGTCCTCCAGAGGGACGCCGAGTGACTCGACGGCGCCGGCGACCTCCTCCCCGACGTTGAGGCAATCGGTGAGCTTGCCGCCGAAGATCGTCACGACAGCGGCGTCGCGGTCGACCTCGACGACGTGCTTGCGGCTCAGCTTGGTCCAGTCGACCTCGGTGTGATCGCCGCCGCCCGCCCGCACGACGAGGGGCCGGACGCCGCAGCGTTCGGCGAT
>CAYGLH010000007.1:24850-28231 GCA_964350535.1 uncultured Ilumatobacteraceae bacterium | reverse complement strand
ATCGCCTGGCGGATCCACCAGGTCGCGTAGGTCGAGAACTTGAAGCCCTTGCGCCAGTCGAACTTCTCGACCGCGTGCATCAACCCGAGGTTGCCCTCCTGGATGAGGTCGAGCAACGGCAGGCCGGACGCCTGGTACTTCTTGGCGATCGACACGACGAGGCGCAGGTTCGACTGCACGAACTGACGCTCGGCCTCCTCGCCCTTGCGGGCGGTGCGCCGCAACTCGCGCTTGCGCGCCGCGGTGAGGTCGTCACCGGACTCGTCGAGCTCTTTGATCGCGTCGTTGCCGGCCTCGATGGCCTTGGCCAGGCGTACCTCGTCGTCCTTGGTGAGCAGTGTGTACTGCCCGATGTCGGTGAGGTAGAGGCGGACGAGGTCTTCGTCGTCCCGTTCCACGCGATCTTTGGCCACCGGCGGCTCCTACTGTGTCGTGTGCACGCCGGGTGATGGAACCATCGTTCGACGTGAGTACTCGGTGTGCTTGAAGTTGCCGTCGAGGGAGACGTCGATGCTGGTTGCACCGCTGACCACCCGACCGGGGTCACGATACCGATCTGCCCATGGGCCCCAACACGCGAAGCGGTGTCTGGCTGTGCTATATCCGCGCTACAGATTGGGTGATAGGGAGTATCTGCATGAGTGATGGACACGCTGCAGCCGCCGAGACGGCCGACCGGACAGACCGAGCGAGCGATCCGGACACCGATCCAGACATCGATCCGGACATCGATCCGGGGAACGACGACGTCGAGCTCGCCGTCGTGACGATGCGCTTCGACGCCGCCGACGAGGAGGCGCTGCTCGCCGTGCTGTCCAAGTACGTCGTGCTGACGCGCATGGTCGACGGGTGTCGCAACGTCGACCTGTGCTCCAGCGTGACCCGCCCGGGACGTCACCTCATCGTCCAGAAATGGGATTCGCCGGACCACCAGCGTGCCCACTTCGACTCCGACCTGATGATCGAGATGGCGCGCTCGTGCACGGGGATCCTCTCGGCCCCACCCGACATCGACCTGTGGGACGGCACGAGCGCTCACGATCTCGCCTAGTTGCACGGTGCGGCGAGTACGCTGACCTCGCTATGTCGAACCCAGTCTTCAACGAAGCGACGATGAAGCAGGCGTCCCAGACGTGGGCGCCTCCCGTCGCCGGCACCCACACGGCGCCACAGCCCGCCACCGACGGGCCCGTCTCCACCTGGAAGAAGGCGATGACCGTGCAAGGCACGGTCACGGCCACCGCCGTGCTGTTCGTGATCTTCATGGTCGCCGCCGTGTTCGGATGGACCCAGGCGACCGGCCCCCAGGTGCGCACCGAGGCGGGCGAGCTGGTCGACACGTACCAGTTCCCGGCCATCGCCACCGTCGGCATCATCGTCGGCTTCGTCGCCGTCCTCGCCGCCTACTTCAAGCCGCAGCTGGCGAAGTGGCTCGGCCCCGTCTACTCGATCGGCTACGGCTTCGCCGTCGGCGCCATCTCCAAGGGCTACGAGACGTTCCAGGACGGCATCGTCCTGCAGGCCGCCGGTGCCACCGTCGCCGTGTTCGCGGTGATGCTCGTGATGTACCGCACGCGCATCATCAAGGTCACCGAGAACTACCGGCGGGTGGTGATCGGGGCGACGCTCGGGATCATGCTGCTGTACCTCGTCTCGTTCGTGATGAGCCTGTTCGGCGCCGAGATCGCCTTCATCAACAGCCCCAGCTGGATCGGCATCGGCTTCTCCGTGCTGGTCTGCGCCCTCGCCGCCGCCAACCTGGCGCTCGACTTCGACCTCATCGAGCGCGGCACCGAGATGCGGCTGCCGAAGGACTACGAGTGGGTCGCCGCACTCGGGCTGCTGGTCACCCTCGTGTGGCTGTACCTCGAGCTGCTGCGGCTGCTGTCCAAGCTCCGTCAGTGAACTGACGCACACCACTCACCATGCGTACGGCCGACGGCGCTCGCTTCTTGGAGGCGGGCGCCGTCGCCGCGTTCGGGGGACTGCTGGGATGGGGCGCGCTCGCCACGCTCGACCAGTTCGCCGAGCTCGACGGCTGGATGCTCGTGGCCGGTGCGGCGGTGGGCGTGGTCAACGGGGCGATCAGCGGCCTGCGACAGATCTACGACTGGCGCTGCAGCGACGGGTTCGTCGCCGCCGTGCTCGATGCCACGTGGGCGCTCCCGATGACCGCCGCCGGCCTCTTCGCCCACGCCGTCGCCGGCGTCACGCGACGGGCCGGGTACGTCGCGGAGCTGAGCGAGCGTCGCAACGTGCACGTGTACCGGCGAGGGTTCATGCCGCGACGCGGGTTCGCCATCACGCTCGGCAACGTCATCAGCGGTGCCGGTGAGATCGAGCGGACGTCGCGCCGGCACCTGATCGTCGACCACGAGTACGTCCACGTCTGGCAGGCCAGGTGGCTCGGCCCTGCGTATCCGCTCCTCTACGTCGGGTGGTCGTTGTTCGCCGCGCTCTACGGACTGGCGCGTTGGGTGGGCGGCGCCCGACGGCGCGGGGCGGCGGTCGGCAAGGTCGTCGAGACCTACTCCTACTACTGCAACCCGATCGAGTGGTGGGCCTACAGCCGTGAGGGGCGGTGGCGTCCGCGCCAGATGGTCGACGGTTGCGGCTGGCGTCAGGCGGCGGTGCGACCGCACCGCAGCGTGCTCGCCCGGCGCGAGACTTCCGGGTCGTGACAGCCGCGTCTCCCATCCGCGTCGTGCAGGTCAGCGACTCGCACCTGGCGCCCGGTCTCGACAGCGCCGACCACAACTGGACCGCCGTCGTCGAGCATCTCGCCGTCGCGCCACCCGACCTCGTCGTGCACACCGGCGACCTCACGATCGACGGCTACGCCGACGATGCGCACCTCGACTACGGCCGCCGCCGTCTCGACGAGTTGCCCTGCGCATGGCGTTGCATCCCGGGCAACCACGACATCGGTGACATGCCGCCGA
Organism: uncultured Ilumatobacteraceae bacterium; assembly: GCA_964350535.1. Classification (GTDB taxonomy): domain Bacteria; phylum Actinomycetota; class Acidimicrobiia; order Acidimicrobiales; family Ilumatobacteraceae; genus CAYGLH01. The sequence continues at coordinate 25,289 of CAYGLH010000007.1, read as the reverse complement.
CCACGATGCCGGTCACACCCGAGCGCCGGAGCGCGTTCGAGCAGCGGGTCGGCGCCGCGGACTGGACGGTGGATCTCGGCCGCTGGCGGATCGTCGGTGTCGACATCCAGTCGCTCGTCGCCGACGAGGGCGACGACCGGTGGGAGTGGTTGGCTGCCGCGCTGGCCACCGACCGCTCGACGATGTTCTGCTGCCACCGGCCGCTCTGGCCCCCGCCGGGCGAGCCCGCCGTCGCCGAGCGCTACGTGCCCGAGCCCGCGCGGTCGCGGCTGCAGGGGATGCTCTCGGCGGCCGACGTCCAGGTCGTCGCCAGCGGGCACGTCCACCAGCGCGGCAGGTTCGAGCGCGACGGGCTCGCCGCCGAATGGGCACCCCCGACCTGGGCCGTGCTCCCCGACGACATCCAGCCCGTGATCGCCGACAAGTGCGTCGGCATCGT
>CAYGLH010000007.1:3062-24750 GCA_964350535.1 uncultured Ilumatobacteraceae bacterium | reverse complement strand
TCGGCCGACCACAACCGGTTGAAGGCGGCGTCGGTGGCGTCGCTGAAACCGAACCGGTTGCGGTAGTCGTAGCGCCAGCGCTGCTGGTTGACCGGGAGTCCGAGGCGCGCCAGGCGGCCCGATGCGTACGTGTTCCACGCCGCGTGGTCCTGGTTGCTCAGCTCGCCGTCGGTCGGCAGCTCGAAGTCGCCACGCAACCGGTCGCGGGCCCGCAGCAGCATCCGCCCGAGCGACTCCCGGGCGACATCCGGTCCGAACTGTCGCAGCCGCTTGGTGTCTTCGATCGCGCCGCTCTCGACGGTGATCGTGATCGTCGCGTCGCTCCCGGCGCCGTCGACGTCGGCCCACATCCGCGCCAGCGGGGTCGACTCGTCGACGACCACGCGGATCGGATCGGCGATGGCGAGCCGGTCGGCGAGGTCGGCCACGACGTCGCGGATCGACTGCGCGTCGAACTCGACGCGGGTGAACACGTCCGGGGTGACGGTGATTCGGGCGGTGTCGCCCGGCGCGTCTGCCGTGGTCATCCGGCCGGCTGGCCGACGGACTCGTGGGCCGCCTTGACCCGCGCCTTGCGCTCCTCGAGCGCCTCCCGGTCGATGTCGGAGATCGTGGCGACCTCATCGTCGGAGAACCCGGCGAGCTCGCGGAAGCGGCGGGCCAGCTGGATCGGGCTCTCGTCGGTGTCGCCGCGCAGCCCTCCGAAGCTGAAGATCTTGTCGACCACCTGCTGGAACTCGAGGGCGCGGGCTCGGCGTTCCGGATCCGTCTCGGTGACCCGGCGGAGCCAGTCGGAACCCATCTTCACGTGGGTCACCTCGTCGGCCAGCATCCAGTCCTCGCAGAACTCGAGGAACGGGTCGCCGGCGAGGTCGCCGAACTCCTTCATCTGTGTGAACACGTCGATCGCCAGCCCCTCGAGCGCCCGGTTGACCCCGGCGAGGCGGAGTACCGGGTCGTCGGAGCAGGCCGCCTCGAACAGCACGGTGTTCTCGCGGAACTCGCCGATCTCGGTGCCCATCCAGTCGGACAGCTTGGCGCTGATCTCGACGTGACGGGCCTCGTCCCACGCCTGGCGCGCCATGTCGAGCTTGAGCGCGAACGGCACCGTGTCGCCGCTGCCGTCGCCGTCGGCGAAGTCGTGGGCCGTGCGGCCGGCACCCTCGAGTGCCTGGATCTCGCCGACCATGATGCCGTGCATCAGTCCGCGGGCGCGGTCGCTGGCCTCGGTGCGGTCGGGCGTGAGCCGTGCCGATGCAGCGCGGCTCTTGGCGCTCTTGCGTTCGCCCTCGCGGCTGGCCATCCGTGTGTCGGCCATCGTCGCAGCCATGTTGGTCTGGACGAAGCGCTCGTCTCGTGCGAGGTCTTCGACCGGGAAGAACTGACGCATCAACTACCCCCTTGGCTGTCAGCGATGTCGTCGCCGCCGATACTACCCGGCCCGGTGATCCCGCCCGCAGCGACCATCAGCGCCTCGAGCCGGGCCTGGTGCTCGGCCGCCCGGCGCACGTGGTCCGGGGTGGTGATCAGCGACTGCAGCAGCATCTCGCCGTCGCGCCAGTCGTCGAACTCGTCCTGGAGGATGAAGTTGAGCGAGCGGATGGTCGGCGCGTCGGTGATCTCGCTGGTGTTGTTGCGGTGGTACGTGTACGCGGCGATGAACCGCGGGATCAACACCCGGTACACCCCGACGAGCTTCTCGATCGTGAGCTCGGGGGCCTCCGGCTCGGTCATCGCGTCGATGAATTGCTCCATCTCGGCGTTGGCCGGCACGGTCAACCGTTCGGGCTTCATCTCGCGCAACTCGGGCAGCCGCTTGTCCCACAGCTCGGCGTGCCACGCATGGTGGTAGCAGTGGGTGCCGAGGCGCATCTTGACGTCGAGCTCGGGGACGGTGGCGATCCAGCCGCCGAGCGCCTCGAACAGCTTCATCTCGGTCCACTTGTAGATGCCGACGCGTCGGGCGGTCTCCGCCACGTCGAAGCTGCCGGGCAGCTCGCGTCGGTCCCACGGCGCGAACGGGGCGCGAACGGTCGAGGTCGCAGTTGCGGTGTCCGTCATGCAGCGATGCTACGTGGGGGCCTCGTCGCCGGACCGAGTCGGACGCCTGCGGGCCCCGGCGGTCCGGTCGGTTCGGCGGTAGCGTCGCCGCGGTGGGAAGCAGCAGCAGCAAGCCGCGCAAGGGCCACGAGGCCCATCATCTGCCCAAGGTCGGCTCGCCGGCCAACCTCGAGTGGGAGCACGAGACGCATCGGTCGGTGATGTTCGGCTCGCCGGCGCGAGCGGTCGCCATCGGCGTCGTGCTGATCTTCGTGATCGTCGGCCTGCTCGTGCTCACGCTCTGAGCCGCTAGGTCACCGCCCAGGCCGCCTCGGCGGCGCCGAGGTCGGTGGCCGGGGGGCCGTCCTCGGAGTACTCGAGCAGCATCGCTCGCCAGGGCCCCTCGGCGTCGAGCTTGCCGAGGATCGCGCTGATGCCCCACTGCACGCGATCGAGGATGAGGAAGCTGGCCGGCATGTTGAGTCGCTCGATCACCGGGCCGTGTGGGCCGTGCACGTCGAGGACCGTGCCGAGCGTGTCGCGCATCCACTCGCGGGTGAACGTGAACTCGTCGGTGAGGTACGGCACGTACGGACTCGACACGTAGTCGTACACGAGCTGCGCGTCGAGCCCGTGATCCGGCGCGAGGAACCCCACCTCGACCATCTCCCGGGTGAGGAGCTCCGGGTCGCGGTCGACGATGATCGCGTTCATCGACGGCTTCAGCCGTTCCCACTCGCCGCTCGACCAGCGCTTGACGAGCCCGTAGTCGAGGAACGTGACGCTGCCGTCGTGGTGGAACTTGTAGTTGCCGGGATGCGGGTCGCCGTTGAACACGCCGAAGCGGTGGATCGACTGCTGCGCGAACCGCCAGACCACCTCCGCCGCACGCTGGCGCGTCGCGGGTCCGGCGGTGGCGCGGAACTCGTCGAACGTCAACCCGTCGACCCACTCGGTGGTGAGCACCTCGCTCGTCGAGAGCTCGGGTACGAGGGCCGGCACCCGCACCCACGGGTGTCCGCTGAACCGCCGCCCGAAGTCGGCGAGGTTCTGTGCCTCCAGCCGGTAGTCCAACTCCTCGCGCATGCGTGCTCGCAGCTCGTCCGCCAGGCTCTTCGCGTCGAGGCCCTTGAGGATCATCTGCGAGAACATCCCGTACATCACCTCGGCGGCGTCGAGGTCGCTCTCGATCGCCGCGTGGACGCCGGGGTACTGGACCTTGACCGCCACCTCGCGACCGTCGTGGGTCACCGCCCGGTGCACCTGTCCGATCGACGCGGCGGCGACCGGGAGGTCGGTCCAGTCGAGGAACACCTTCTCGGGCGGTCCGCCGAGGTTCGCCTCGACGACGCGCGCCGCGAGGGTCGGCGACATCGGTGCGGCGTCGGCCTGCAGCGTGGCGAGGGCCTGCTGGGCTTCGTCGGGCAGCGCCTCGAAGATGAAGCTGACCATCTGGCCGGCCTTCATCAGTACGCCCTTCATCTCGCCGAGCTCCTTGGCGACGTCCTCGGCCGTGCGGATCGCGAACTGCTCGTCGAGCTCGGCCCGCCGCTCCTCGGGGCTGCCGAGCCCGCGCACCTTCGACACCGCGAAGCGGGCCGAGTTCCGGGCCGACAGCTTCCACACCTTCGCCGAACGTCGGAACCGGCTGGCGACCGGTTTCTCGCTCGCCCGCTGCGCGGCAGCCGCCAGCGCCGCGGCGAGTGCCGCGATCGACGCGATGGAGGCGATCGCCCGCCGCTGCATCACTCGGCGTGCGTCGGCTGCTCGTCGGCCGGCGCGTCGGTGAAGTAGGTGCCGTCGGCGAGCCGGTCGAGCGAGCGTTCCACGTCGTCGAGGTCGCGCTCGATCGCGTCGAGGTCGAGTGACGCCGGGTCGTCGGGCGTGTCGACATGCGGGACGTGCGCGTCGGACGCGTCGATGTGCGGGTCGGCGACCATCTCGTCCGCCGCGTCGCGCGACGGGCTCGACTCGTCGAGATCGTCGGTGCTTCGCGGCTCGGTCGATCCGTCGGGGTCGGTCGGCTCCACCGGGCTCACGCTAGCTCCGCCCGCCGACGCTGCGAGCGCCGACGCCGACGACTGGCGCCGAACGGCGCCGTCGGCGACCTGTGTTCGCCGGGCGGGCGCCGCTGGACGGGCACCCGCCCCGGGCCTTCGCCCCGCGGACACCTGCCGTTCGCCTGCGTTCATCTGGGCGTCGTCCGAGCAGGGCTATCGTTCCGGCGTGCGCGGGTCCAGCGGCAATCGATCGAGGCGATGGAGGGACTTGCCGATCGGGCTGGTGATGCTGGCGCCCTCGGCGATCATCCTCGGGGTCTTCATCGTCTACCCCCTGATCCGGGCGATCTGGCTCGGCCAGCAGCGTTGCAACGCGTTCGGCGACAACTGCGTGTCGAACGGATGGGGTCAGTACGCCGACATCCTCCGCAGCACCGAGTTCCAGAACGCGCTGTGGGTGACCGTCAAGTTCGCCGTGCTCACCGTGCCGGCCGGCCTGGCGCTCGGCGTCGGACTGGCGGTGCTCGCCGACAAGTACCTGCGCGGCATGGCGGTGTTCCGCACCATCTTCTCCTCGACGGTGGCCACCTCGGTCGCCGTCGCCAGCCTGATGTGGCTGTTCCTCCTCCAGCCCTCCGTCGGCGCCCTCGCCAACATCGGATGGTTCAACTCGCTGTTCCCGTCGGTGAAGGACCCGGGTTGGCTCCAGGATCCCGGCACCGCGCTGTCGGCGGTCGCGGTGTCGAGCATCTGGGCGAGCCTCGGCTTCACGTTCATCCTCGTCACCGCCGGGCTGCAGTCGATCCCGCGCGAGTTGCACGAGGCCGCTGCGGTCGACGGCGCCGGCGGCACGCGCCGGTTCTGGAAGATCACGCTGCCGATGCTCGGGCCGACCCTGGTCTTCGTGCTGATCGTGCTCACCGCACGGGCGTTCCAGACCTACGGTGAGGTCGACCTGCTCACCGACGGTGGCCCGCAGCCGTACGACTCGACGACGACGATCACCTACTTCGTCTACGGCCAGAACTCACCGATCCGCAGCGACGCCGGTCTGCAGGCCGGCTCGGCGGTGCTGCTCTTCGCCATCCTGCTCGTGCTGTCGGCGCTGCAGCTGTCGGGCCTCGGCCGGAGGGTGCACTATGGCGACTGAGGTCGCCACCACCGACCGGGGGGCGGTCGACCCGCTCGTGCTCTCGCCGGAGGCCGACGCCGTGCTCGCCGCCCCGAACCGGGCGTTCGACGACCCGCGCGGGTGGGGCAAGGTCGGGCGCTACGTCCTGCTCGTCGGCGTCTGCGTCATCGTGCTGTTCCCCGTCTACACGACCGTCGTGGCGTCGTTGAAGCCCGGCGACAAGGTGAGAATCCGCTCGTGCCCGACGCGTTCACGCTCGACGTGCTGCGCGACGCGTGGAGCGCCGGCCGCCTCGACCAGTACCTCGTGAACTCGGCGGTGGTCGCCGTGATCGTCACCGTGTGCCAGGTGGTGACGTCGCTGCTGTCCGCCTATGCGTTCGCCTTCCTCCGCTTCCCCGGCCGCACGATCCTGTTCGGCGCGTTCCTGGCCACGCTGCTCGTCCCGCTCGAGGCGACGATGGTCGTCAACCGCGACACCGTCGACGCGCTCGGCTGGCTGAACAGCTACCAGGGCCTGTCGGTGCCGTTCCTCGCCACGGCGTTCGGCACCTTCCTCGTCCGCCAAGCGTTCCTCGCACTGCCGGGCGACCTCCGCGACGCGGCGCGCATCGACGGCATCGGCCACCTCGGCTTCCTCCGCCACGTCGCCATGCCGTTGGCCCGGCCGACCCTCGGCGCGCTCGCCCTGTTCAGCTTCCTGTCGACGTGGAACCAGTACCTCTGGCCGAACCTCGTCGTCACCGAAGACGACAAGAACACCGTGCAGAGCGGGCTGCGGCTGCTCAGCAAGGCGAGCATCGACCAACCGAACCTCGTGATGGCGGGCACGGTCATCGCGGCGATCCCGATCGCCGTCGTGCTCGTCGTCTTCCAGAAGCAACTCGTGCGCGGGCTCACCGCCGGCGCAGTGAAAGGATGACCCCCATGCGAAAGCGCACCCGGAACGCGGCCGCCGCCCTCGCCGTGCTGGCCACGGTGGCCGCCGCCTGCTCGTCGGGCGATTCGGTGCAGCAGGCCGGCGAGGGAGGTGCCTCCGACACCGAGGCCGACGCCCCGGACACGGCCGCGCCGGCGACCGACGCCGGTACCGATGCCGACACCGGTATCGACACCGACACCACCGCGGCGGACGGCGCGGGGACCGACGACACGGCGGCGGACAGCGACGCCGCTCCGACCACCTCCGAGCCGGCCGCCACCACCACGGTGGCAGCCCTCGCGGAGCAACCGCCGTGCCCAGTCGATGCCCTCGACGACGCCGATGGCCCGGTCGCCATCACCTTCTGGCACGCGATGACCAACGAGCTCGAGGGGGCCCTGGTCGCCCTCACCGACGAGTACAACGCCAGCCAGGACCGGGTCCAGGTCACCATCCAGAACCAGACCAGCTACGACTCGAACATCGACAAGTACATCCAGTCGAGCCAGGGCAGCCGGCCACACCTCCTCCAGCTCCCGGAGTACTCGCTGCAGTCCTTCGCCCAGTCCGACACGTTCATCCCGGTCGGCGCCTGTCTCGAGGCGAGCGCGCTCGACACGTCGGCGTTCCTCAACCGCACACTCGCGGCGTACGAGTTCGAGGGCATCCAGTGGGGCATGCCGTTCAACGTGTCCAACCCGGTGCTGTACTACAACCGGCTGATGTTCGAGGAGGCCGGCCTCGACCCCGACGCGCCACCGATCACGCTGGAGGATCTCCGAGCGGTGACCCAACAGCTCGTCGAATCCGGCGCCGCCGGCACGGGCATCGTCCTCGACACCGGACCGGACTCCGGCGGTGGCTGGTACCTCGAGCAGTGGTTCGGGCGGGCCAACGAGCCCTACGCCGACAACGGCAACGGTCGGCTCGCCCCGGCCACGCAGGTGCTGTACGACAACGATCTCGGCGTCGAGCTGCTGACCTACCTCCAGGGCCTCCTGGCCGACAACCTGGCGACGAACGTCGGCGACAACACCGGCGGCCTCGACGCGTTCCTCAAGATGGCCGACCCCGAAGAGCCGGGGGCGATGACGATCGCCACGTCGGCGGCGCTCGGTGCCGTGCTCAACGCGCTCGGCGGGGGGATCGCTCCCGGGCTGGGACCGGCGGACATCGGCGTCGGTCCGATGCCGGGCCCGAGCCCCGAGCCGACCGCTCAGGTCGGAGGTGGATCGCTCTGGATCGTCGCCGACAAGGGCGATGCGGAGGCCGCTGCGGCGTGGGACTACGTCACGTTCCTCACGAGTGCGCAGTCGCAGTCGACGTGGGCGAGCCAGACCGGGTACGTGCCGGTGCGCGAGGACGCCACCGAGCTCGAACCACTCGCCACCGTGTACGCCGACGATCCACGCTTCCGGGTCGCCTACGACCAACTGCTCGCCCGCGCCGACGACCTCGCCGCCAACGCACCCGTGCTCGGCCCGATGCGCGAGGTGCGCGTCGAGACGGCACGGGCGGTGGCGTCGGTGTTCCGCGGCGACGACCCTGCGACGGCGCTCGCCGCCGCGGCGGAGCAGTCGGACGCGCTCATCGCCAGCTACAACGCCCGGAACTGACAAGGCCGCTAGCCTGCGGCGGCATGGCTACCCCCTTCCCACCACTCGACGGATCGGCCACGAAGTCCCAGCAGTTCGGTGAGCCGCCGGAGATGGGCATCGACCCGTCGAAGCGCTACACCGCCACGCTCGACACCTCGCTCGGCGAGATCGTGATCGCCCTCGACGCCCTGAAGGCGCCGAAGACCGTCAACAACTTCGTGTTCCTCGCGCTGCACCACTACTACGAAGGCGTGATCTTCCATCGCATCATCTCGGGCTTCATGTGCCAGGGTGGCGACCCCACCGGCACCGGCCGCGGCGGCCCCGGCTACCGCTTCGAGGACGAGCTCCCCAAGCCGCGCGAGTACCAGATCGGCTCGGTCGCCATGGCCAACGCCGGCCCGAACACCAACGGCAGCCAGTTCTTCATCGTCAGCGGCCCGTCGGGTGTCGGACTGCCCCCGCAGTACTCGCTGTTCGGCCAGGTCGTGAAGGGCCTCGACGTGCTCGACCAGATGGAGAAGGTGCCCACCGGTGGCGGCGATCGCCCGAAGACCGACGTCGTCATCAACTCGGTGGCGATCACCGTCGCCGACGACTGATCTCGTGATCGACCCGGTCTCCACCGACGGTCACCGCGACTGAACCGACCCTGGGCGAGCGCGCCGCCCGTGCCGACCTCCGACACGCTCTCGATCGGCCAGGCACGACGCATCGCGCTCGCCGCCCAGGGCTTCACCGACAAGCGTCCGTCCGGCCGGGTCGACCGCCGCCACTTCCGCCGCGCCCTCGGCCGGATGGGGCTGATCCAGATCGACTCGGTCAACGTCCTGGTGCGCAGCCAGGAGCTACCGCTGTTCGCCCGCCTCGGGCCACATCCACGATCATTGATCTGGGACGCCGCTGCCGACGGTGAGATCTTCGAGTACTGGGTGCACGTCGCGTCGCACGCGCCGGTCGAGCTCCAGCCGCTGCTGCGCTGGAGGATGGCGGAACGCCACCAGTGGAAGCACCTCCAACGGTTCGAAGCGCGACGTCCCGGATACGCGCAGGAGGTGTTGGCGCACATCCGCGACGAGGGCCCGATCGTCGCCGCCGACCTCGACCAGCGCGACCAGCCGAAGGGCCCCTGGTGGGACTGGGACGACGGCAAGCTGGCGCTCGAGCTGCTGTTCCACATGGGTGAGATCACCTGCATCCGGCGACGCAGCGACTTCGCCCGCGCGTACGACCTCACCGAGCGGGTGCTGCCCGCCCGCATCCTCGATCTGCCGACGCCCGACCCGCGCGAAGCACGCAAGGAGCTGTTGGCACTCGCGGTGCGCTCGCACGGCGTCGGCACCGACGACGACCTCGCCGACTACCACCGCCTGAAGACGATGGAGAGCCGCCCGCTGCTGCGTGAGCTGGTGGAGGAGGGACGCGTGCGCGAGGTGCGCGTCGAGGGGTGGGCGAAGCCCGGCTACCTGCACGCCGACGCGGCGCTGCCGCGGCGCGTCGATGCCCGGGCGCTGCTGACGCCGTTCGACCCCGTCGTCTGGTACCGCGAGCGCGGCGTGCGGCTGTTCGACTTCGAGTACAAGATCGAGATCTACGTCCCGAAGCCGAAGCGCCGCTACGGGTACTTCGTGTTGCCGTTCCTGCTCGGCGACCGCCTCGTCGGTCGTGTCGATCTGAAGGCCGACCGGGCGGCGAGCGCGCTCCTCGTGCCCGGTGCGTTCGCCGAAGCCGACGTCGATCCCGTCACCATCGCCGAGCCGCTCGCCGCAGAGCTCCGCTCGATGGCCGCCTGGCTCGGACTCGAGGCCGGCATCACCGTCGGCGACCACGGCGACCTCACCGGACCCCTCCGACACGCACTCACGTCATCCGCATTGCGATGAGTGAGGTTCAGCGATGGCGGAGATCCGCTCACCGGCGGCCGGTGGGTGGGGCGGTCAGCTGCGCGGGACGTCGATCCAGGGGATGTCCTTGTCGAGGCGCGGTTCGCCCGGCAGGCCGAGGACCTGTTCGCCGAGGATGTTGCGCATGATCTCCGACGTGCCGCCCTCGATCGAGTTCGCCCGCACGCGCAGGAACGAGTAGCGCACCCCGTGCATCGTGCCGGTGACGTCGAGGTCGCCGGGCCGACGGAACGTGTAGTCGTAGTCGACGAGTGCGTCGGCACCCATCAGGTCGATGCAGAACTCGTACAGCGCCTTGTTCAGCTCGGAGAACGCGAGCTTGGCGATCGACATCTCCGGTCCGGGGTTGCCGGTCTTGGCGTTCTCTGCGGCGCGTCGGTTGGTGATCCGTCCGACCTCCGCCTGGACCCACAGCTGCATCAGCCGGTCCTTGCGGGCGCCGGTCTGCTCGGCGGCGTCGAGGCCCTCCCAGATCGCCACGGCGTCGTTCGCCGCGCCGCCGCGACGGGCGACACTGCCGCTGCCGGCCCCGCTGCCCGAGCCGATCGCGTTGCGCTCGTTCATCAGGGTGGTGAGACTCGCCCGCCAGCCCTCGCCGACCGCGCCGACGCGGCACGAGTCGGGGACCCGGACGTCGGTCATGTACACCTCGTTGAACTCCGCCTCGCCGGTGATCTGGCGCAACGGGCGGACCTCGACGCCGGGCGCGTGCATGTCGAGGGCGAAGTAGGTCATCCCCTTGTGCTTCGGCGCGTCGGGATCGGTCCGGGTGACGAGCATCCCGTAGTCCGCCATGTGGGCGAGCGTGTTCCACACCTTCTGCCCGTTGACGATCCACTCGTCGCCGTCGCGCACGGCGCGCGTGGCGAGGCCGGCGAAGTCGGACCCGGCGCCGGGCTCGGAGAACAGCTGGCACCACTTCTCCTCGCCGGTGAACATCGGTCGGAGGAAGCGTTCCTTCACCTCGGGGCTGCCGTGCGTGGCGATGGTCGGACCGGCGAGTGCCATGAAGAAGGTGGACGGGTCGGTCGGCGCCGCGCCCGCCTCGCGCAGGCGGCTCTCGATCATCTTGTTGAGCTCAGGTCGCAGGCCCATCCCGCCGTCGCCTTCGGGGAAGTGCACCCAGGCCAGTCCGGCGTCGTAGCGCGCCCCGCGGAACGCGATGTTGTCCTCGGTCTTCGGATCGTGCTCGGCGAGGAAGGCATCGAGGGCGTCGGACACGCGCTGGGCGTCGGCGTCGAGCGCGAGGGGCTTGTCGGTCACGGTCATGCCGCGATTGTGTCAGGCACCTGACCGACCGACCGAACCGCGCGGTAACTTGGCCCGACGGGGCGCCTCAACGATCGGGGACGACGGGTCGGGGCTCGACCGCCCAGCGCAGCGCGCGGGTCATCGCGTCGCCCGCCGGCCGCACGGCCGCCGCCTCGAAGCCCGGCAGCCACAGCAGGCGGAGGTGGCGACGGGTCCAGCCCGGGAGGAGGGCGACCGCGCCGGCGACGAGCACCCCGTAGGCGGGGCGCATCGCCAACGGCATCGGGGGCTGGAAGAGCAGGTAGCGGGCGGCCTCGCGCGCCTCGCGGGTGCCCCGCAGCTCGGGACGGAACCGCCGCAGTGCCGCCGTGAGCTCCGCCTCCGAATGCGGCGGGTCGGGGATCCCGAACGCCGTTGCGATGCGCGCGGTCTCGGCGACGTAGCGGTCACGATCGTCCCCTTCGAGAGGCGCCGCGCCGTACCGGTCGTGGGCGCGCAGGAAGCTGTCGATCTCGGCGAGGTGCACCCACAGCAGGAGGTGCGGGTCGTTGGCGGCGTACGGCCGTCCGTCGGGGGCGAGGCCGACCACCCGCTCGTGCACGGCGCGCACGGTGTCGACCGAGCGCTGCGCCACCGACGCCGGCCCGAACGTGGTGGCGGCGATGAAGTCGGCGGTGCGCTGCAGCCGCCCCCACGGGTCGTGGCGGTAGTCGGAGTGGTCGGCCACCCCGGCCATCGCCAACGGGTGCAACGACTGGAGCAGCAGGGCCCGCAGTCCACCGATGAACATCGAGGTATCGCCGTGGACACGGCGGATCGGCGACCCGTCCTCGAACCAGCCGGGCTCGTCGGATTCGAACAGTTCGACGCGGCGCTGCCGGCCGTTGGGGCCGACGACGCGTCCACGCACCTGGTCTCCCAACCAGCTGCGGACGTCGGCAGGCATGGCCCCATGCTGCCAGAACGGTCGAGTCGGTCACCGTCGCCGGCAGGAGCTCGCATTGGTCGTGGCGGCCGAAGCCACGGGCGCGCGGAGCGCCGGATGGCTACGATCCGACCGTGCCAGAGCAGCCCGACGACGCACCCGCGCCCGACGGGTCGACGCCGGACGACGGTCAGGTCCACCACCGGCACATGCCCCGGTGGGTGATCCCGGCGATCGCCGCGTTCTGGATCGCCTACCTCCTCAGTCTGGCGTCGCGCGAGGTCCTCAGCCGTCTGTGGGGCCTCATCGTCGTCCTGCTCGTGTCGATCTTCCTGGCGCTCGCCATCGAGCCGGGGGTCAACCGGCTGGCGGCGCGCGGCTGGCGACGCGGTTCTGCCACCGCCCTGATCCTGTTCAGCACGGTGTTCGCCTTCCTCATCTTCCTCGGCGCCGTGGGCACCCTGCTCGGCACACAGGTGGCGGAGTTGCTCGACGACTCGGATCGCTACATCACCGAGACCGTCGACTTCCTCAACGACAACTTCGGCACCCACATCAACCCGCAGGAGGTGATCGACGAGTTCAACGACCCCGAGGGCGCAGTGCAGCAGTTCATCCAGTCGCAGGGTGACGAGGCGGTGAAGTTCTCGCTCGCCGCGCTCGGTGTGCTGTTCCAGGCGTTGTCGGCACTGCTGTTCACCTTCTACTTGGTCGCCGACGGTCCACGCCTGCGCCGCTCGATCTGTTCGCGGCTGCCACCGGCACGCCAAGCGCGGGTGCTGCGTGGGTGGGAGTTGGCGATCACCAAGACCGGTGGCTATCTGTACTCGCGGGCGCTCCTGGCGCTGTTGTCGACGTTCTTCCACTGGATCGCGTTCCAGGCGATCGGCACCCAGGCGCCGATCGCCCTCGCGGTGTGGGTCGGACTCGTCAGCCAGTTCCTGCCGGTGGTCGGTACGTACCTTGCGGGCATCCTGCCGGTGCTCGTCACCTTCCTCGACTCGCCGCTCAAGGCGTTGATCGTGCTCCTCGTCATCGTCCTCTACCAGCAGATCGAGAACTACCTGTTCGCGCCGCGCATCACCGCCCGGACGATGGAGGTGCATCCGGCGCTGGCGTTCGGTGCCGCACTCGGCGGGGCGTCGCTGCTCGGCGTCGTGGGCGCGATCCTCGCCTTGCCGGCGGCGGCGATGGCACAGGCGCTCGGGTCGGAGTGGGGGACGCGCTACGACGTCGTCGACAGCCATCTGACCCGTGTCGACCCGCCGAGGCGCGCCCAGCGCGCCCGCCGCCGAAAGCGCGGCGACGATGACGATGACGATGACGATGATGATGACGATGACGACCGTGACGATGCCGACCGTGACGACGCCGACCGTGACGACGATGTCGGCTGAGTCGCTCGCCGATCTCGCTGCGCCGCTGGCGGTCGCCGAGCGCAGCGGCTGGGCCGAGTCCGTCCACCACGGGGTCGCGGTCGCGATCGACGAGCACGGCGTCGTCGCGGCGATCGGCGAACCGACCGCCGCGATCTATCCCCGTTCTGCACTGAAGCCGCTGCAGGCGGCGGCGATGTGCGCGGCCGGGCTCGAGCTCGAGCCGCCGCTCCTGGCGCTGGCGTGCGCCAGCCACGACGGGTCGGACGAGCACATCGCCGCGGTCCGCGAGCTCCTCGGTGCGTTCGGGTTCGCCGAGGACGACCTGCAGAACACCCCCGCCCGCCCGTACGCGGCCGCAGCGAGGAACGCCGCCCGGCTGCGTGGGGTGGCGCCGTCGTCGATCCAGCAGAACTGCTCGGGCAAGCACGCGGCGATGCTCGCCACCTGCCGGATCAACGGGTGGCCGACGGAGGGCTATCTCGCTGCCGACCACCCCCTCCAACGGACGATCACGGCCTGGATCGCCGACCACGGCTGTCGCGTCGAGCACGTCGGCGTCGACGGCTGCGGGGCGCCGACCCACGTGTTGCACCTCGACGAGTTGGCGCGTGCGGTCGCCGCGCTCGCCACCGCTCGGCATCCGGTCGCCGTGGCGATGGCCGAACATCCAGAGATGGTCGGTGGCCCGGACCGCGACGTCACGCAGTGGATGCGGGCGGTGCCCGGGCTGGTCGCCAAGGACGGCGCCGACGGTGTGATGGTGTTGGCTCGCGACGACGGGCGTGCCGCAGCGCTGAAGATCGCCGACGGTTCCGATCGAGCGCGGCGGGCGGCGACCATCGAGGCCGCCAGACAGATCGGCGTCGACCTCGGCGCGGTCGGCGACGTGGCGGCGCCACCGACCGTCCTCGGCCACGGTGAGGCGGTCGGGGTGGTCCATGCGCTCAACTGGACGCCATGGAGTTCCTGACCTTCGGCGACGACGAGGTCCACTACGGCGTGGCCGAACCCGTCGTGCCGCACGTACGACGCGTCCTCGCCGAGAACCCGTCGAAGTTCACGTACATGGGGACCGGCACCTACCTCGTCGGGTCGGGGGAGGAGGTCGTCGTCATCGATCCGGGGCCGCGGCGCGACGCCCACCGCGATGCGCTCGAGACCGCGCTGCGCGGGCAGCGGGTGCAGGCGATCCTCGTCACCCATTGCCACGCCGACCACTCGCCCCTCGCCGCCTGGCTGAGTGACACGACCGGCGCGCCGACGGTCGCGCACGGCCCACACGGTCCCGACGACTGGGACATCGGCGGCGACCTCCCCGAGCTGGTGGTCGCGCCGGACCCCGGCGACGCCGACCAGGCGACGGACACGGCGGAGCCGGGCACGGGCACGGACACGGACAACGTCGAGGGGAAGGACACGGCCGAGGTCGAGGAGAGCGTCGACCGGGACTTCCGTCCGGCGATCGTGTGCGGGGACGGGGACACCGTCGCCCGTGGCGATGGCTGGTCGATGCGCGCCGTGCGGACGCCTGGGCACACCTCGAACCACACCTGCTTCACCCTGGAGACCGACGATGCGAGGTCGCTGTTCACCGGCGACCACGTGATGGGGTGGTCGACCACCGTCGTGTCGCCGCCCGACGGCGACATGGCGGCATACCTCGACTCCTTGCGCAAGGTCGGTGGCGACACGTACGACGTGGGGATCCCGACCCATGGACCGCCGATCCGTCGGTTCGGCGACTACGTCGACCAACTGACGGCGCATCGACTCGATCGTGAGGCGCAGGTGCTGGCGGGTGTCCGCGACGGTCTCGACTCGGTCGCCCAGCTCGTGCTGCGCTTCTACGCGGACGTGCGCCCCGAGCTGCACCAGCCGGCGGCGCGCAGCGTGCTCGCCAACCTGGTCAAGCTGGTCGACGACGGGACGGTCGTCTGCGACGCGCCCGGTCGCCCACGCCTGGACGCCCGCTACCACCCCGTCTGATTGGGCGCCGTCGGCCCGCGAGCTGGCGGACGCCGGCCCGCGAGACTTCCGCTCGCCTTCGCCCGATCGATGTCTCGCGGCCACCTGGAGTTCATCAGGACCCCGTAGAAACGGAGATGCCCTCCTCCCCACCGGGCTTGGACGGTGTCGCCTCCGCCCGTCGATCGGGCGGAGGCGGCGCCGCAGGATCGGCGCCCGCGGTGGTTCAGCTCCCCCTTCCGCCGTGGGCGCTGAAGGGCACCGGCACGTTCATGTGGGCCCTCGTGCGCGTCTGGGAGACTGCGCCGATGGAGCCGACCGCGATCATCGACCAACTCGGCATGGTGCCGCACCCCGAGGGTGGTCACTACGTGGAGATGTGGCGTGGTCCGGAAGGCGACGACCGGCGTGCCGTGGCGACGGCGATCTACTTCCTGCTCCGCCGCGGCGAGCGGTCGCACTGGCATCGCGTCGACGCCGAGGAGGTGTGGCTGTTCCACGCCGGCGACCCCCTCGAGCTGCGGATCGCCGACGATGCAGGCGGCGTCCGCACCCACGCCCTGGGCAGTGCGCTCGACGCCGGTCAACGCCCACAGGCCGTCGTCCCCGCACATGCCTGGCAGGCGGCGGAGACGACGGGCGACTGGACGTTGGTGTCCTGTGTGGTGGCGCCGGGGTTCCGGTTCGAGGGGTTCGAACTGGCGCCGGACGGGTGGTCGCCCGAACCGCAATAGGCCCGGCCGACCATCCCCTCAGGCGTCCGGGAGGGACTGGCCGAAGAACCCGACGCAGTAGCCGATGGTGCCGTCGTCGGCGACCAGCGCAACGTCCAGGCCGTCGAGGACCACCGTGCCTGCCGCGTCGAGCATCTCCCAGCCCCAGCGGGCGATGCCGTGATGCACATCGACGCCACCCGCCTGGCGGAACGAGTGGCCGGCATAGGTCTCGTGGAACTGGGACATCGTCGCCACGATCGCGTCGTGGCCGTTGACATCGACGAGCGGGTCGACGAGTCGGGCCTCGGGCCCCCAGACCCGCCGGACGGTGGCCGACCGCTGCTCGGCGTCGGTCGTGTTCCAGCAGGAGAAGTACCCGTCGATCGTCGGCTGGACGGTCTGGGCGGTGATCTCGGGAGTGGTCGTGTTCGTGCCGGTGTTCGTGGTCGTGTTCGTGCTGGTGCTCATGTCGACCATCGTGAGTCCGCCGGAGGTCGCTGACGATGACCTCCCGGGTCATGCGGCGCAGGCACACCCCGTGCCCTACCGTGGCGACGTGTCGTTGCGCGATTCGTTCAGCTTCCGCCAGAAGCCCAGCGGGCTCTTCAAGTGGCTCGTCAAGGCGCCGACGTACCTGTTCCGGTGGAAGCTCGGCTTCCTGTTCGGCGACCGCTTCCTGCTCCTCACCCACCTCGGTCGTTCGTCGGGCGCCACGTACCACACGGCGCTCGAGGTCGTCCGTCACGACCCGGCGAGCGACGAGTACATCGTCTGCTCCGGCACCGGGCCGCGCGCCGACTGGTACCTCAACATCAACGCCGCGCCCGCGGTGTCGATCCAGGTGCGCAACGACACGTGGGTGCCCGAGCAACGGATGCTCGACGCCGCTGACGCCGCCGAGGTGTTCGCCGCGTACGAGGCCGAGCACCCGAAGACGGCGGCCCGTCTGCTCGACTCGATGGGACAGTCCTACGACGGCACCGATGACGACCGGGTGCGGATGATGGGGAACATCCCGATGGTCGGCTTCCGTCGGGCGTCCTGAACCGCCACCGCCTGGGGCGGTCGGCCACCGTCCGGCCATCGTCGCGGTTCAGGCCGTACCGGGCACCGGCAGGTCAGCCGAGTGGTCGGTGGGTTGCGGGGTGACGGTCATCACCTTCACGCCGTCGGGCGCGTGGAACCGGTGCCACGTGCCCTGGGGCACGACGACGAGGTCGCCGCGCGTCAGCGCGTAGCGCTGCTCGTCGCCGCCGATCAGCATCGACATCGTCGTCGCGCCGTCGACGATCATCACGACCTCGTCGCCGACCGGATGCCGTTCCCACTCGCTCTCGCCGGCCCAGTGGGCGATGAACACCGCACCATCGCGGTAGTCGGCGAGGCGGGCGAAGGCATCGCCGGCGGACTCGTCGGACGTGCGCGGGGTGCGGCCGGGGAGGAACGTGAGCCGGTCGAACTCGTCCGCGAGGGCGACCGGGTGGGGGAGCGTTCGGTCCATCTCGCGAACCGTACCCGTCGGCGGCGCCGCTAGGTTCGGGGCCGTGACCAGCACGGAGGTGGGCCGGCAAGGATCGATCCTCGGGATGCGCGTGACGCGCACCGAAGACCCCGAGCTCCTGACGGGGGCGGGTCGCTACGTGGCGGACCTGCCGTTCGACGCTCCGCTGCACGCCGCGTTCGCGCTGTCCGACGTGGCCCACGGGACGATCGAGACGATCCACACCGACGAGGCCGCCTCGATGCCCGGCGTCGTGGCGGTCCTCACCGCCGCCGACCTCGGCGTGGCTCCGCACCACGGGTTCGCCAAGGTGCACGACCACTTCGCCCGGCCGCCGCTCGCCGACGGCGTCGTGCGCTTCGTCGGCGAGGCGATCGCGCTCGTGCTCGCCGAGCGGGCCGATCTCGCCGAGGATGCGGCCGACGCGATCTGGGCCGAGATCGACCCGCTGCCGGCGTACGTCGATGCCGAGGACGCGCTCGCCGCCGACGCCCAGGCGATCTTCCCGGCGCACGGCTCCAACGAGGCGAGCATCCTGGTCGACCGCAACCTGGTCGATCTCGACGGCGCCGACCACGTCGTGCGCGGCCGCTACGTCAATCAGCGGATGGCCGTGGCGCCGATGGAGACGAACTGCGCAGCGGCATCGATGGACGGCGACCGTCTCACCTTCTGGGCCCCGACGCAGATGCCACACCTGCTGCGCGATGCGTTGGCCGCAGCGCTCGGGATGGACCGCGCCGACGTGCGGGTGATCACCCCGAAGGTCGGCGGTGGGTTCGGGGGCAAGGCCGGGTTGTACTCGGCGTTCAGTGCCGTCGCCGCGGCGACGCGCCGGTTCGGCCGACCGGTCGTGTGGGTGCCGTCGCGCAGCGACGACATGAAGACCCTCGCCCACAGCCGCGGCCAGGTGCAGTACGCCGAGCTGGGGTGCGCCGCCGATGGTCGGTTCACCGGCCTGCGCGTCCATCTCGTCGGCGACGGCGGCGCCTATCCCGGCATCGGCGCGTTCCTGCCGACCGGCACCCGCCGCATGTCACACGGCACGTACGACTTCCCGGCGATCCAGTTCGACGTCGCCACCGCCGTCACCAACACCACACCGATGGGCGCCTACCGCGGGGCGGGCCGGCCGGAGGCGACGGCGCTGCTCGAGCGGCTGGTCGACCAGGCTGCGCTCGAGCTCGGGATCGACCCGATCGAGCTGCGCAAACGCAACTTCCTCGGCGACGACGTGTTCCCGTTCGCGACCCTCACCGGCGTCACGTACGACTCGGGCCGGTACGCCCACCCGCTCGATCATCTCGCCGAGGTGGCGGGGTACGCGGAGCTGCGGGCCGAGCAGAACCTGAGACGCGAGCGTGGCGATCGCGAGTTGCTCGGGATCGGCATCTCGTCCTACGTCGAGATCACGGCGGGCGGCGGGTCCAGCGAGTTCGGCGCGATCGACGTCCACGCCGACGGGTCGGCCACCGTCTTCGCCGGCACGCTGAACCACGGCCAAGGACATCAGACGGCCTACGCGATGGTCGCATCCGACCTCACCGGCATCCCGGTCGAGCGCATCTCGCTCGTCGACGGCGACACCGACCAGGTTCGCACGGGCGGTGGTACGGGCGGCTCGCGATCGTTGCAGCTCGGCGGGTCGGCGGTGCGCGGCGCCACCGAAGCGATGATCACGGCGGCGAGGTCCCTGGCGGCCGAGTTGCTCGAGGCCGACGTCGCCGACATCGTCGTCGACACGGCGGCCGGCACCGTCGGGGTGGCAGGCGTGCCCGCACAGGCGCTCGGGTGGGGCGAGCTCGCCGAGCGCGCCGAGGCCGCGGGCGAGCAGCTGCACGGCGAGTTCGACTTCACCCAGGACGGCGCGACCTTCCCGTTCGGCGCGCACCTCGCCGTGGTCGAGGTGGATCGCGACACCGGGCGCGTCACGTTGGTGCGGCACGTCGCGGTCGACGACTGCGGCACGGTGATCAATCCCGTGCTCGTCGAGGGGCAGCAGCACGGCGGCATCGCCGCCGGCGTCGGCCAGGCGCTGTACGAGGAGATCCGGTTCGACGAGTTCGGCACGCCGATCACCGGCAACTTCGCCGACTACGCCGTGATGTCGGCCGCCGAGGTGCCGAGCTTCGAGGTGCACTCCACCGAGACGCCGTCGCCGCTCAATCCGCTGGGCGCGAAGGGCATCGGCGAGGCGGCCACGATCGGGGCCACACCTGCCGTGCAGAACGCGGTGATCGACGCGCTCGCCCATCTCGGCGTGCGGCACGTCGACCTCCCGTGCACCGCCGAGCGGGTGTGGCGCACGATCCGCGCTGCCGAGGCCGGAACCCTGCCCGACCCCTGGCGCGAGCCGCCCGACGTGTTCGCCCGCCTGCGCGCCGAGGCCGGCTCCTCCGCGCCGACCCCGGACCCCGAACGCGACGAAGCTGCCGAAGCCGCCGAGAGCATCTGACCCCCGCCCCCTCCCCGAAATCTGCGGCCCACGTCGCGCTGAGCGCGACAGCCGCGCCAGAGAAACGCCGGGGTCGGGCACGGTGGGAGGTGGGTCGGGTGCGGATGCTTGACTGGCGGCCATGAGCGACGCCGCACAGCAGATCTCCGAATCGGTCACCCTCGAACGCGACGGCGAGGTCGCCGTCCTCGTCGTCGACAACCCGCCGGTGAACGCCCTCAGCTGGCATGTCCGTCAGGGGTTGTACGACGGGTTGGCGGCGGCGGCCGCGAGCGACGCCACCGCGATCGTGCTGATCTGTGCCGGACGGACCTTCATCGCCGGCGCCGACATCTCCGAGTTCGGCGGGGGCGTCGAAGCCGCCTCGCTCGGCGACGTCCAGGCGCAGATGGAGGACTCGCCGAAGCCCGTGATCGCGGCGATCCACGGCACCGCGCTCGGCGGCGGCCTGGAGGTCGCGCTGTGCGCGCACTATCGGGTGGCGGTCAGCTCGTCGAGGTTCGGCCTGCCGGAGGTCAACCTCGGGCTGCTCCCCGGCGCCGGTGGCACCCAACGGCTGCCACGGCTCACCGGCGTGCCGATGGCGCTCGACATGATGACCTCGGGACGACACGTGCCGAGCGACGAGGCGCTCGCCGCCGGCATCGTCGACGAGGTGATCGACGGCGGCACCGACGAGCTGCGCGACGCGGCGATCGCCTTCGCCCGCCGGGCGGTGGCCGACGGCCTGCCGCTCGTGCGCGTGCGCGACCGCGACGACAAGGTCGCTGCGGCACGTGGCGACGATCAGGTCTTCGCCGACTTCCGTGCCTCGATCGCCCGCAAGACCCGTGGCTTCCTCGCGCCGGAGTACAACATCCGCTGCATCGAGGCCGCGGTGAACCTGCCGTTCGACGAGGGGATGAAGGTCGAAGGGCAGCTCTTCATGGAGGTGATCACCGGCCCGCAGTCGGCGGCGCAGCGCTACTACTTCTTCGCGGAGCGCGCCGCCAACAAGGTGCCCGACGTCCCGAAGGACACGCCACAGCTCGACATCGCCACGTGCGGTGTGCTCGGGGCGGGCACGATGGGCGGCGGGATCGCGATGAACTTCGCCAACGTCGGGATCCCGGTCACCATCGTCGAACGCGACGACGAAGCCCTGCAGCGCGGGCTGAGCGTGATCCGCAAGAACTACGAGCGCTCTGCGTCGCGCGGCTCGATCCCCGCATCCGCCGTCGACGAACGGATGGCGCTGATCACCGGCTCCACCGACAAGGCCGACTTCGCCGACCTCGACATCGTCATCGAAGCGGTGTTCGAGGACATGGACCTGAAGAAGTCGGTGTTTGCCGAGCTCGACCAGATCTGCAAGCCCGATGCCGTCCTCGCCACCAACACGTCCGCGCTCGACGTGAACGTCATCGCCGCCGAGACGGCGCGGCCCGAGAGCGTGATCGGCATGCACTTCTTCTCGCCGGCCAACGTGATGAAGCTGCTCGAAGTGGTGCGCGGCGAGCGCACCTCGGCCACGGTGATCGCCACCACGATGGCCCTCGCCAAGCGGATCAACAAAGTCGCCGCGCTCGTCGGGGTGTGCAACGGGTTCGTCGGCAACCGCATGCTGTTCATGCGCGGCGCCGAGGCCGAGCGGATGCTGCTCGAGGGAGCGACTCCCGCGCAGGTCGACCGCGTGCTGTACGACTTCGGGTTCCCGATGGGTCCGTTCGCGATGAGCGACCTCGCCGGGCTCGACGTCGGCTGGACGGAGTCCACGTCGTCGGGCTCCACGATCCGCGAGGTGCTCTGCGAGAGCGGCCGCCGTGGACAGAAGAACGGGCGCGGCTACTACACGTACGACCCCGACACCCGCGAGCTCGACCTCATCGCCGTGGACCGCTCCGACCGGGACCGCGCGATCG
>CAYGLH010000007.1:0-3052 GCA_964350535.1 uncultured Ilumatobacteraceae bacterium | reverse complement strand
ACGACCCCGACACCCGGGCGTCGACCCCGGACCCGGAGGTCGAGGTGCTGATCAAGGACTTCGCCGTCGGCAGGGGCGTCGAGCAGCGCGAGGTGAGCGACGACGAGGTGCTCGAACGCCTGCTCTACCCGATGGTCAACGAGGGGGCGAAGATCCTCGAGGAGGGCATCGCCATCCGCGGCAGCGACATCGACGTGGTGTGGGTCAACGGCTACGGGTGGCCGATGTATCGCGGTGGTCCGATGTACTGGGCCGACAACGTCGGCCTCCCCGAGATCGTCGCCAAGATCGAGGAGTACGGCAACCGGCTGGGCGGCCGCCACTGGCAGCTCTCACCGCTCCTCGCCCGGCTCGCCGCCGAGGACGGCAAGCTCCACCAGCACTCCAACTGACGCCACCTCACCCCAGCACCCTTGAGTTTGCGGGTCGGATGGGTGCCGTACGCGCCGGGATCGGTCCCGCAAACCTTGGCTTCGGGTTTGCGGGTCGGATGTTGGCCGTACGCCCCCGGATCGGTCCCGCAAACCTTGGCTTCGGGTTTGCGGGTCGGATGTCGGCCGCACGCCCCCGGATCGGTCCCGCAAACCAGGGCTCGGGGTGGCGGGTCAGATGGTGTCGGCGGCGGCCAGCGCGGCGAGCTCCTCCGGGGAGTATCCGAGCTCCGACAGCACCTCGAAGGTGTGCTCGCCGAGCGCGGGGGCGGTGGCGCTCGGCGCGGTCGGCGTGCCGGACATCCGGATCGGGGAGCCGACGACCTGCGTCGGCGAGCCATCGGCACCGGCGACCTCGGTGATGTAGCCGTTGGCCAGCGTCGTCGGGTCGGCGGCGGCCGCTGCATAGTCGTTGACCGGCGCGTACCGGCAGCCGATCGCCTCGAGCTCCTCGCACCACTCGGCCGTCGTCCGGGAGGGGAACACCTGCCCGAAGATCTCGAAGAGGTCGCGCTTGGCCTCGGCGGTGTACAGCAGCGGGGTGAAGCGCTCATCCTCGAGCAGTTCGGGATGTCCGATCAGCTCGTAGAAGGCCGGGCGCACCGGGAGCGGCAACCCGACGATCGCCAGCCAGCCGTCGGCGGTCGGCACGATGCCGTACGCCATCGAGAGCAGCGGATGCCCGTACTGGGCACGGCCCGGGACGTTCCCGCTGAGCAGGTATGACGTGTACTCCGACGCCTGGGCATAGATCTGCCCGCCGAGCAGGCTGACGTCGACGCGCTGGCCCGTTCCGGTGCGCTCCCGTGCGAACAGCGCGGCGAGGACGCCGCTCGTCATGTTCTGGCTGGCGATGTGGTCGGCGATCGTGACGCCGACCGGCGTGGGGTCACCACCGACGACACCGGTCGTCGAGATCAACCCGCCGGCCGCCTGCCCGGCGATGTCGGCACCCTCGCGACCGGCGCCCGGTCCCTCGGTGCCGAACGTGCTGCCGGTGGCGTAGATCAACCGCGGATTGACCGCCCGGAGCTCCTCGTAGCCGAGTCCCCACTCGTCCATGGTGCCGGACTTGAAGTTGGTGATCAGCACGTCGGCCGACTCGACCAGCCGGCGCATGACCTCCTTGCCCTCCGGGCGGCGCAGGTCGACCGTCACCGATCGCTTGCCGCGATTGCAGCCCTCGAAGTACGGGAAGCGCATGTCCTCGGTGCTCAGTGGGATCCATCGCGACTGGTCGCCCATCCCCGGCAGCTCGACCTTGATGACGTCGGCTCCGAGTTCGGCCAGACACATCGCGCACTGCGGACCTTGCACGAGCAACCCGGCGTCGAGCACCCTGATCCCCGCCAACGCGCCCGTGGCTTGCTGCTCCGTCATGGTCATCCCCTCCTGTCACGTTCCTGACAGCCAGCAGTGTTCCAGACGGACGAGCGTCCCGGTGCAGCGCGACGCCGGCAGGCCGGCGGGAGACGCGTGCGCTGCCCGGCCGACGGCCCGCGGCGGGCCTCAGGCGGTGTCGGTGATGCCGGCGCGGATCGCGGTGACGACCTCGTTGGGCACCTCGGACATCCCGTGCACCTCGGCGGCGTGGGTCGCCGCCGCTGCCAACACGTCGTCCTCGGTCTCGCCGGTGACGACACCGTCACAGCCGGGGACGACGTCCCCGCACGCGAACTGCTTCATGGCGCTCTCCTCTGTGGTTCGACGATGTGGCAGTCAGTCGGGCCGAGCCATCGCGCGGGCCTGGTCGTCCGTGAGCTCCATGTCGTGCACCGACTTGGCGTGTGCTCGTGCGACCTCGACGACGTCGTCTTCGTCGTCGCCGCGCAGCACCGACCCGCACGGGCACTCGATCGTGTGACCGCTCATCTCAGACCTCCCTTCGCCTGCTCGTCCCGATCAGACTCGTGTGTCATCCTGAGACATCGCCGTTGCGAGAACCTTGGAGAAAGCTTGGCACGTCTGTACGTGACCGGAGGCGTTCGCCTCGACGGGCCCGTCGGCAGTCTCGACGACGCCGACCTCCCCGGCCACCAGGGCCGTCTCGCGCTGGTGGCGTTCGCGGTCGAGCGTCGCGCGCTGCGACGCGACGAGCTCGCAGAGGTGATCTGGGACGGCACGCTCCCGGCGCAGTGGAACGCGGCCCTCAACGCCCTCGTGTCGAAGCTGCGGACGTTGGTGAGCAGCACCGGGCTCGACGGTCGCGCGGTGGTCGCCGCCGCCGGGTCGAGCTACCGGCTCGTGCTGCCGGGCGGCTCGTGGATCGACCTCGAGGATGCCTACCGGCGGCTCGATCGCGCCGAGGGAGCGATCCGCCACGGCGACCACGCGGCCGCGGTCGCCGACGCCACGGTGGCCTCGGGCATCCTCCGACGAGTGGTGCTGCCCGGCGTCGACGCGGCCTGGGCCGACGACGTCAACCGGCGGCGCGAGGACGCCCTGCACCGCAGCTTCGTCGCCCTGGCCCGGGCCTGGACCGTTCTCGGCGACGCCCAGCTGGCGGCGATCGTCGCCGAGCAGGCGATCGTCCTCGACCCGTATCGGGAGGTCGCCCACCGAGTGCTCGCCGAGGCCGAGCCGGCCCCCGGCGATCCTGCCGCTGCGGCGCGGGCACTCAC
>CAYGLH010000006.1:25693-28468 GCA_964350535.1 uncultured Ilumatobacteraceae bacterium | reverse complement strand
GCGAGGGCGTTGCAGGCGTCGTAGATCTCCTTGACGTTCGATTCGGTGCCGACGGTGCGGATGACGTCATCTTCGGGGTCGGCGCACCACCTGTCGAGCCAGTCGAAGCGCTCCTGGCTCATCCCCTCGGGCAGGATCGCCACTCCCCTGCTCGCCATGATGCGGCTGATGGCGATGCCGCCTCGTGCGTAGTTGCCGGTGGAGGGCCAGACGGCGCGATGTCGGGTCGGGTCGAACTGACCGGTCACGATGCGCGGCGCGAGACAGGCGTAGGCGGCGAGCACCTTGTGGGCCGTGATCATCGGGAAGCGGTCGCCGAACGCCACGATGATCGGGCTCTCGACACCGGTGAGGCTGGGCGGCAACACGACGTGCTCGGGCACGTCGACCCGCCCGCCGGCGAGGTCGTTGTACCAGTGGACCCGCCAGAGGTTGCGGGCGTCGGGCCCCTGGGGGTCGGCGTCGCCGACGGCGCCGGCGTGATCGAACGAGGTCGGGTCGGCGAGCTGGGCGAACGTCGGCAGGACGATCCCCTGTTCGGCGAATCGACGCACGCTGTTGGCCAGCGATGCCTCGTCGACGATCCGGTCGGCCAGGCCGAGCTGGTTCTCCAAGGCATCGGTGAGATGCTGCTCGTCGGCGGCTGACGGGGCGGGGGGCGCGAAGGTCACCTTGACATTCTGTCAAAGGAACCGCGTCCGAGCCTGTCCCGCACTCCGGCCGGTCGCCTACGCTGCGCCCTCATGACCTCGGCGGACCTGCACGACGACGACCTCCTCATCAAACTCGCCAGGCGGACCGCCCGCATCGTGGTCATCGGGCAGGGCTACGTGGGCCTCCCGGTGGCGATGCGCGCCGTCGAGGTGGGCTTCCCCGTCGTCGGCTACGACGTCTCCGAGGCGCGGGTCTCCGCGCTCCGCGCCGGATCGAGCTACGTCGGCGACATCTCCGACGCCGAGCTGCGCACCGCGCTCGCCGCCGGCTACCTCCCGACCACCGATCCGAACGATCTCGCCGACTTCGACGTCGCGGTGATCAGCGTGCCGACGCCGCTGCGCAACGGCATGCCCGACCTCACCTACATCGAGGAGGCGGCAGCCGAGCTCGGCCCCCGGATGCGCACTGGGTGCTGCGTGATCCTCGAGAGCACCACCTATCCCGGCACGACGACCGAGCTGGTGGCACCCCTGTTGGAGGCCGGATCCGGCCTGTCGGCGGGCGAGTACCACCTCGGCTACTCCCCGGAGCGGATCGACCCGGGCAACACGACCTACACCCTGATCAACACGCCGAAGGTGACCAGCGGCGTCGACGACGCCTCCCTGGCGGCGGTCGACGGCTTCTTCGGTGCGCTCGTCGACCAGACCGTTCCCGTCGGCTCCACGGCGGAGGCCGAGCTCGTCAAGCTGCTGGAGAACACGTTCCGGCACGTGAACATCGCCCTCGTCAACGAGCTGGCGATGTACGCCCACGAGCTCGGCGTCGACATCTGGCGCACCATCGACGCCGCGTCCACCAAGCCGTTCGGCTACATGCGCTTCACGCCTGGGCCAGGCGTCGGCGGGCACTGCCTGCCGATCGACCCCAGCTACCTCGCTTGGCGCGTGAAGCAGCACCTCGGCCGCACCTTCCGCTTCGTCGAGCTCGCCAACGACATCAACGAGCACATGCCCGAGTACGTGCACGACCGGGTGACGGCGTTGCTCAACGAGCGCGAGCGCAGCGTGAAGGGGTCGAAGGTGCTGTTGCTCGGGCTGGCCTACAAGCGGGGCACCAGCGACTGGCGGGAGAGCCCGAGCGTGCACGTCGCCGATCGCCTGGCCGAGAGCGGCGCCGAGATCTCGTTCTGCGACCCGAACATCCCCGAGGTCAACGCCGCACAGGTGCGGTTCCCGCTCGTCCCCTGGTCCGAGGCAGCGCTCGCCGCAGCCGACGTCGTCGTGCTGCTCGTCGACCACGTCGAGTTCGACGCCGGCACGATCGCCAAGCACGCCGCGGTCGTGCTCGACACGCGCAACGCGATGCGCGGCCACCAGTTCTCCGGCGAGATCCTCTGACCACCTCGGGAGCGCAACCCGGGCCCACGACACGGTGACGTCCGGCACCTCCGCGCCCGAACGGAGGAAAAACCGCAGGTGAACGGAAGAAATCGCTCAACCCAACTTCCGAGGTGACCGATACTCCCTGAGGACACCAAGAGCAGCGGGCACGCGCCTCCCACGGGGGCAACCAGGACGGGATCTCGGAGCGGGCGGAATGATCGAGCACAACAACTTCGCGAGCGAGGAGCACAGCAGGGTGCGACGTGGATGGGCACGCGTCGCCGGGCGGACCGTCCGGATGAAGAGCGACGTCGTCATGGTCGCGCTCGACGCGCTGCTGGCGCTGGTGGCCTTCGCAGCGATGCTCGTCCTGCGCTTCGACGGCGGTGTGCCCACCGATCGCTGGTCGCAGTTCTGGTCGTTCGCCCCGATCGTCGTTGCCGTGGTGCTCGCCAGCAACTTCGCCTGGGGCCTGTACGGCCAGGTCTGGAAGCACGCCAGCCTCTTCGAGGCCCGCCAGCTGGCGATGTCCGGTTTCACCATCCTCACGATCCTCGCCGCCTTCCAGTGGGGCACCCGCGACGTCCCGATCTCGGTCGTGGTCAGCGGCTCGATCCTCACGATGCTCCTGATGGGCCTCGTGCGCTTCCAGAGCCGGCTGTTCTCCTGGCGCCGCCACACCACCGAAGGTGGGATGCGCGTGGTCGTCATCGGTGCGGGCGAAGCCGGCGTC
>CAYGLH010000006.1:19501-25683 GCA_964350535.1 uncultured Ilumatobacteraceae bacterium | reverse complement strand
CTCGTCGCCGACATGCAGCGCAACCAGCAGGCGGGCTTCCACCCGGTCGCCGTGATCGACGAGGACAGCAAGCTCCACGGTCGCGCGTTCATGGGGGTCCAGATCCTCGGCGACCTGCGCGACCTGCCCGAGGTCGTCGCGGCGTCGGGCGCCAACCTCGCCGTCTACACCGAGACCGAGTCCAAGCACCCCACGGTCAACGAAGCCGCAGCGATGGCCGAGCGAGCGGGCATCCCGCTCAAGATCGTGCCCAGCCTCTCGGCGACGATGAACGGCAAGGCCTCGATCCGCGACATCCGCGACGTCCGCATCGAAGACCTCCTCGGTCGAGACGAGGTCAAGACCGACCTCGACGCGGTGTGCGGCATGCTGCGCGGCCGCAGCGTCCTCGTCACCGGGGCCGGCGGCTCGATCGGTTCCGAGCTCGCTCGCCAGATCGCCTCGTTCGAGCCCAGCACGCTGGTCCTCGTCGACCACGACGAAACGCACCTGTTCGACGTCGCCGCCGAGCTCAAGCAGGACTTCGTCGTGCAGTCACTGGCCGACGTCCGCAACCGAGCCCAGATGCTGCGGGTGTTCGCCCAGCACCGCCCCGCTGTCGTGTTCCACGCCGCGGCGCACAAGCACGTGCCGCTGCTCGAGCAGCACCCCACCGAGGCGGCCGCCACCAACGTGATCGGCACCTCCAACGTGCTCGACGCGGCCGAGTCCGTCGGCGTCGAGCGGCTCGTGTTCATCTCGACCGACAAGGCGGTCTACCCCTCGTCGGTGATGGGCGCCTCGAAGCGGATCGGCGAGCAGCTCGTCATCTCCCGGGCGCCCGACCATGCGGCGTACTGCGCGGTTCGGTTCGGCAACGTGCTCGGCAGCCGGGGCAGCGTCGTCCCGACCTTCATGAAGCAGATCCAGGCGGGCGGACCGGTCACGGTCACCGACCCCCGGATGACCCGCTACTTCATGTCCATCCCCGAAGCCGTGCAGCTGGTGCTCCAGGCGGCGACGCTCAGCCAGCCCGGTCGCGGCGGCGACGTCTTCATGCTCGACATGGGCGAGCCGGTCGTCATCCTCGAGCTCGCCGAGCGGATGATCCGCCTCGCCGGCTACGAGCCCGGCAAGGACATCCCGATCGACATCACCGGCATGCGCCCCGGCGAGAAGCTCGCCGAGGAGCTCGTGTCCGGTGACGAGACCAGCGACCCGACCGCACACCCGTCGGTCAACCGGGTCGCCACCAACCACCTGCCGGAGCACTCGCTCTTCAACGGCGTCGCCACGCTGCGCGAGATGGTCGGCGAGTTGGACGACGAGCACTGTGGCGACGAGCTCATGTCGCTGGCCCACGGTGACGTCGCGGTGACGGGCGTCCTGCAGTCGGCCTGAGTCAGATCGAGGGACCCGACACGCGCTCGGCGCCGACCACCTCGGCCAGCCCCGTGGTCTCGAGCACCTCGATCGCCTGGCGCAGATGCGCCGCAGCTTCATCGATGCCGAACCCGAACAGTTCGGCGACGAGCTCGTCCATGCCGTCGAGCGGTGCGCCGTCCAGGACCTGCCACAACGTGGCCGCCGCCCCACGGAGCACGAACACCTCATCGGTCGCCGCGTCGACGGCGACCACGTCACCATCGGCCACGATCCAGTTCACGTCGTCGCGTCGCTGCAATGCGAGCATCGCCCGCATGGTATCCAGGCGGTCGAGCGCATTCGGAACCGCCCCAACAGGCACATCGTAGGCTCGGCGCGATGGATCCCTCGGCCGACCCGGCCCCGACTCGCGTCCTCCGACGTGCCGCAGCTGTGTCGAGGGTGGCCGGTGAGCTGCGGTTCGTGGCGCGTCCTGGGTGGAACGCAAACGTCCATGGCATCGGCGGCGCGGCGCGTGTGGTGTGGGACCTCCTCGACGCCCCGATGACGCTCCGGCAGGTGGCCGTGGCGGCCGGCGTCGACCCGGACGATGCGTTCTTGTCGGACGCCGTCGACCTGCTCACGTCGCTGGACCTCGTGATCGCCGAGCCGATGGACGGCGATGCCTGACGACCGCCCCGCCTCGCTGTCCGCACGGACCGGGCCAGAGCTGTTGATCGAAACGGCCAACGGATCCGCCGCTGCGATCCGACTGGGCCCGGCCGAGGTCGCGCAGTGCTACCAGAGCCAGTTGCTCGGACTTCTCGAGGACGCCATCGACGGCGAACGGGTCGTGCTGACCGAGGCGGCCCACACCGCGCTCGCCGGATACCGCGTCCACGCCGCCGAGCGATCGGTCGCACTCGAGGCGCGCGCCTGCGCCCTCGCGGGCGAGCTGCAGGCGTCGAACATCGACTCGCGGATGCTGAAGGGACTGGCCAACGCCAACCTCGACTACCGGTTCCCCGAGCACCGGCAGTTCAACGATGTCGACATCCTCGTTCGGGGCGCGTCGATCGGCGCCGCCGTGACGATCCTCGAGCGACACGGGTTCAGACGGGCGTTCGCCGAGCCGACGCCGGGATTCGACGAACGCGTCGGCAAGGGGGTCGCGATGACCCATCGCGACGGCACCTCGGTCGACCTCCACCGCACCTTGGCCCTCGGCTACTACGGCAGCCAGATCGATCTCGACGCGGTCTGGTCCGAGACGCAGGACTTCGTGCTGGCCGACACGAAGCTCCACGCGCTCCCTCCGATCGGACGAATGGTGCACTGTGCGCTGCACATGGCACTGGCACCCGATCAGCGGTGGATGCACCGATGGGATCTCCGCACCATCGCTGCGGCCCAGCCGTCCACCACCGTCGACGCACTCGACGAGGCCGCGCGAGCGTGGCGGTGTGCCGCGCCGGTCGCGGCGGCATTCCGCGCAGCCGTCCGGGCGATGCCCGACGACCCACACATCGGCCGGTTCCGGGCGTGGGCCGAGTCGTACCGTCCGTCCGTCGCGGATCGGTTGGCCTACCGGACCTACCACGGGCGCGGCGCCCACTCGAAGGTCCGCTCGCTCACCGCCGTCGCCGGCTTCACCACCTGGGAGCACCGACTGATGGCGTTGCGCTATACGGTGCCCCTCCGACACGATGGATGAGAACTCCCCAGATCCGGCGCCGTCGCAGGCGTACCGTGCCCTCGACTACGCGTTCACGCTCGACGGCGACGCTGCCGACATGCTGCGCCCGCTGATCACCGGTCTCGCTGTCGACGCCGGTATCGACGACCCTCATCGGATCGCCCTGCGACGTGTCGAGGGTGGTGGCGATTTCGCCTTTGCGATCGACGTCCAGGGCCGCCGGCCGTTCTATGTGCGCACCTCGAGCGAGCTCACCCATCACGCGATGTGGGAGATCACCAACCGGGCAGTCGACTCGCGGCCCGGGTCGACGATGCTGCACGGCGCCTCCGTCATCGAGGGAGCGACGACCTACGTCATCTGCGGTGTCTCGGGGGCGGGCAAGAGCACCCTCGCCGCCGCGCTGATGTTCCGGGGTGCGACCTATCTCGGCGACGAGATCGTCGAGATCGCATCCGACGGGACCGTGGCCGGGTGGCTGACCCGACCGGCCAAGGTCGACACACTCGGTCTCGGGCTCGCGGCGGCGGGCGTTCCTGGCACGCCAGCAGCTGCGATCGACACCCCGACCGAGGTGATCCACGTCCCTGCGCCTCCCGTCGGTCCGGTCGCGATCCCCGAACGGACCATCACGGTCGTGCTGGACGACCGGGGCGCCGACCTGGTGGTCGAGCATCCCCCGCTGGCCGAGGCGATCGCCTCGACGATGCCCCACGTGTTCGCTCCCGCAGCGAGCAGACAGTCGGGGCTCGAGGCGGTCGCGGCGCTCGTGTCGCGAAGCGGATTCGCTGTGATTCGCGGCGGATCGGTCGACGAACGTGTGGAGACGCTGCGGGCGTTGGCCTCCGACCTGAAAAACACCAGCTCATGAATGCTGGAAGATGGCCGAATTGCCTTGCGAATCGCACCTGACCCTCGTACACTGTTCTTCGGTAGCTGTCCGGTGTGTACACCGGCATTGGAGGCGGACGAAATGACGAACACGACGAAAGGACGGGCGCTCACTCGGCGGGACGCGCTCGGCCGCGCCGCAAAGGTTGGCGCGGTTGCCTGGGCTGCACCTGTGGTGCTGACCGGCTACACCAACGGACGCAACGGCCCCGGCGGCACGCCGGACCCGAAGCAGTCCCCCGGCGCTCGGGCCAAGGGCTGCAAGCAGGTCTGCTTCCAATACTGCTACGACGACTGGAAGCAGAGCGAGATGACGTCGAACCCGTGGGAGACGCACAAGTTCCGCGGCCTCGACGAGATCTGGTGCTCCACCGATCGCAGCTCCTGGACCGGTGTCCGACGCAACGGCGACGGTTACTGGATCTACCGCGGCGAGACGTTGTACATCGCCGACAAGAACCCCACCGGCAGCGGTCCGCGTGGTGGCATGCCGAGCCAGACGGACGAAGCGACCGAGACGGTGCCGCCGACCACGGCAGCACCCGAGACCGTGCCGCCCACGACCGTCGCACCCGAGACGGTGCCGCCGACCACGGCAGCACCCGAGACCGTGCCGCCCACGACCGTCGCACCTGCGACCACGGTCGCACCGGTCGAGGTCGAGGCCCCCGTCACCACTGCGCCTCCGGTCGCCGAGGAGCCGGAGCAACAGGTCGAACAGACCACGACCACCACGACGCAACCGACCGAAGCGGTGGTCGCCACCGTCCCGGAGGAGCCGCCGACGATCATCGCCACGCCCGTGGTGATGGACGAAGAGGCCGAGGTGTACCTCCAGAAGCCGGCTGGCTTCTTCAAGGTCGTCGACCTCGTCCAGGAGAACGAGCCCGGCTGACGGCCGCACACGGCGGGCGCCCGCCATGGCGGTCTCCACGTGAGGGTCGAGGCGCCATGAGCGGTTCACTCCGAGAGAGTCGTCGCGCGCGGCGTCCGAGTTGCGCTCTTGCCCTGCTGGCCGCGTCGCTCGCCGCGGTCGTCGGAGCCTGTTCATCCGATCCCGACGATTCGGTCACGACATCGGACACGCTGGGCGCCGAGCCGACTGCGGCCACCGAGCCGCCGAGCGCCGAGTCCACTCCCCCGACCGATCCTGACGACGGCGACCCGTGGGCGGAGTTCCGCGGTGGTGGATCGGCCGGCGAGGCCTCGGCGGCGTCGGGCGCCGACTGCACCACCGCAGCGCCGGCGCCGGGCGCCCCCGTCGCTGAGAGCGTCGAGCTCGTCGATCTCGGCACGACCGACGGCGTCCGTGTGTCCGCTGCTGAGTACCCACTCGCCGACACGGAGGGCAACCCGTGGTCGCAATGGGGCGAGGGGGTGACCCTGCCGGACGGCCGGTTCGTCTCGGCCGTGGGCGACCACCTCGGACAGGACGGGACCACGTGGTTCTACGAATACGACCCCTCGACGAACCAGCTCAGCCGGACCGTCGAGGTCTCCGAGTTCCTCGGGCACGAGGCCGGCGACTGGGGCTACGGCAAGATCCATGCGCCGATGGTCGTCGACGCGAACTGCACGATCGTCACTGCCACGTACTGGGGGTCGCGGCGCGGCATCGACGAGTCCTCGTACGAAGGCGATCACCTCGTCAGGTACGACCCGGCGACGAGGAACGTCACCGACCTCGGCATCCCGGTCGACGGCTTCGGGATCCCATCGCTGTCGATCTCTCCTGACCGACGCTGGATCTACGGCGAGGCGGTCGACCCCTCGACCGACGCAGCGACCGAGGCCGATACCGGGGTGTTCTTCATCGCCGATGCCGAGAACGGCAGCGTCACTCACGTCGACGATCGAACCGAACACATCGGCTTCCGCGACGTCTTGGTGACCTCGGACGGCGAAGCCATGTATGCCATGCCGGAGGGCCGACTCGGCGGTGTTCGAGCCGACGGCTCCGAACGTGTCGTCGATGCGGGGCTCCCGGGCTACTGGCTCCGAACCGCGACGCCGACGCGTTCGGACGGCCCTGCCTACGGCGCCACACGCGATCCGGACGCGCTGTTCGCCTACGAGGTCGACGGCACCACTCGGGATCTGGGCGAGCTCGAGGGCTACATCGCCTCGATCGCACTCTCTCCCGACGGCCGGACGCTGTACTACGTGCCCGGCGCTCACGGTGACGGACCCGAGCTTGGCGGCACGCCCCTCATCGCCGTCGACACGGCGACCGGCGATCGCGAGGTCGTCG
>CAYGLH010000006.1:0-19491 GCA_964350535.1 uncultured Ilumatobacteraceae bacterium | reverse complement strand
GTGCGGCTGAACGACCTCATCGAGCCAGCGCTCGGGGTCGTCGCCGGAGGAAGCTTCAACGTCGTGGCCGATCCGAGTGGTGACCGTGTCTACGTTGGGTTGAACGGTGGCGAGTCCGGCTCCGACGAGTCGTACGGGCGGGTCGTGCTCGCCGTCGTCGATCTCTGATGATCCGTCGCCGGACGCCGCGCCGCAGTCGTACCAGCGCGCTCACGATGTGCGCGTGCGCACTCATGGCTGCCGCGTGCGCCGACGGCGGGTCCGACAGCCGCGAGGCAGCACCCGCCCCGGCGTCTGCACCAGCCGAGGACCCGAACGCGGACGATGAGCCGTGGAGCGAGCTCGGCCAGTCAACATCCAGGAACAACCTTCCGAACTGGCCGGCGACGGGAGCGGGCGGTGGATCGAGTGGCGCCGACGTGAGCGCTCCCACCGGTTGGGAGGTCTGCTGGGGGGCGCCGCCGGCAGCGGGTTCGGACGGGATCTCGTTCAGTGACGCGACGAGCGAGCTCGGCCTGGTGGATCCGCTGGTCGGCATGTACGGCCACGCGATCGCCGTCGGCGACCCGAACGCGGACGGCTGGCCCGACCTGTTCGTCGGGACCTTCGCCGACCGCCCGATCGAGGACTATCAAGTCCGGGGGTCCGACGGTCCGTCGCCGGACCGCGTGCTGCTCGGAGGGCCCGACGGCTTCTCCGTCGACGAGTCGTTCCCCGGTCAGATGGCACGCTCGAGTGGTGCCACGTTCGCCGACTTGGACGGTGACGGCGACGAGGATCTCGTCGTGACCCGGAACCCCCGTGGCGACGACGAGATCGGTGGGCGACCCACGACGATCTTCGAACGGGCCGGTAACGGGTGGTCCGTAGCGACAGAGCTCGCCGCGGACGTCGGCGGTCGGTCCGTCGCGGCGGCGGACTTCGACGGCGACGGGCTTCTCGACCTGGCGATCGCAGGGGATCGCTTCGGCGCCGGGCCGACCCGCTTCTACCGGAACACCGGTGGGCTCGGGTTCGAGGATGCGACCGCGGAGTGGGGCATCCCGGACGATGTCGAGACGCTGGCGCTCGCCACCGTCGACCTCGACGGCGACGGTGCGCTGGACGTCGTGTTCAGCGGGGACACGCGCGTGCTGCTCGGGCGAGGTTCCGGCAGCTTCGACGTCGTCGATGAACCGCTCCTCGCCTGGGAGCTGTTCGGCAACGAGGACGATCCGGCCGGGATGGCGATCGGCGACCTCGACAACGACGGCCGGCCGGATCTGGTCATCGGGCAGCACTTCAACTCGACGCTCGACTTCGGCGAGCTCGTACCGGTCCGCGTGCTCCTCAATCGCTCGGAGCCGGGCCAGCTCTCGTTCACCGACGCCACCGAGGCATCCGGTTCCCCTGCCCTTCCGACCAAGTCTCCCCATGTGGCGATCGCCGACCTCGACAACGACGGCTGGCCGGACGTCGTCACGTCGGCGCGGGACGGCAACGGCATGCCTGTCGTGCTCCGCAACGATGGAGTGGTCGACGGCATCCCCCAGCTGGAGGCTGCCAGCGAGCCGACGTCGGCGGACTACTTCGTGACCGGTGCGACCGTCGACCTGGACCGCGACGGACGGCTCGACATGGTGCAGGTTGCCTGGGAGCCGGCTACCCCGTCGCTGGCCGTCCTGAACGCGAGCCGGTCGGGTGACTGGATCGAACTCGACCTCTCCAGCGCCGACCTCCCGACAGGGACTCGGATCGACGTCGAACATGCCGACGGCGAGGTCTCGACGACATGGACGCAGTCGACGAGCGGCTACGCCGCCGGGGAACCGGCAACCGTCCACCTGGGATTGGGCCAGGTAGAGGGGGGCGCTATCGTCCGCATCGAAGACTCGGAGGTCGCCCAGTTTGAAGCCGGCAACGTCAAAGCGTCCGCGGGGACCTGCGCACAGCCCTGACACGGTTCTCCCCCCGACGTGACCACAGCGCGACCGAACCCCCGCATCTTCGCGGTCGTCGTCACCTATCGCCGGAGCGAGGTGGCCCAGTCCACGATCGAACGGCTGATGGCGCAAACGCGCCCGCCTGATCACCTGCTCCTCGTCGACAACGATCCGACCGACGAGATGGGACGCTGGTTCGCCGAAGTGTCCAGCGATCCGTACATCGAGGCCGGCGAGAACTTGGGTCCGGCAGGCGGCATCGCGCTCGGGATGGAGTCGGTGCTGGACGTTGCCGACGAGAACGACTGGATCCTGCTCGTCGACGACGACGATCCGCCCCCGAGCGACGACGCGCTGGAGCGGCTGGTCGCGACAATCGAGACGGTGGGGGACCCCCGGCTCGGTGGCGTCGGCCTCGTCGGCGCCCGCTTCGATCGCCGCCGTGCGTTGATGCGCCGGATCCCGGACGACGAACTGGTCGGACCGGTCGACGTCGACTGCATCGCCGGCAACCAGATGCCGATGTATCGCGTCGCATGCATCCGACAGGTCGGGCGCTTCGACTCCTCACTCTTCTTCGGGTTCGAGGAGCTCGAGTTCGGACTGCGCGTCCGCACCGCAGGTTGGCGGCTGGTGGTCGATGGAGCGCAGATGTACCGCTTGCGAGAAGCGAAGGGTCGTCTCGGCCTCGGACCGAGGACCAAGGGCGACGGGCTCCCACCTTGGCGTCGCTACTACAGTTCCAGGAACATCGTCGAGATCGCCAGACGCCATGGCACCGGTGGAGCGATCTGGTGGGCCATCGCCCACGGAGGTGTAGCTGCTGCCGGGCGATCCCTGATCGTTCAGCGCAACGCGCATGCCTCCTGGGCCGCGCTGCGGGGGGCCTTCGACGGTCTCCGACGGCGCAGTGGGCGTGTGATGGTGCCGTGAGCGCCTCTCGATCCACCCAGCGCAACGTGTCATGAGCAGCGCCGGAGACGTCCTCGTGGTGCTCGCGTCTGCGAACCGTCGCGGCGCCGAGATGCAGGGCGCCTCGCTCGCCGCCGAGCTCAGCCAGCGAGGCGTCCGGGCGCGCGCCGTGGCGCTCTCACCGTCATCGTCCGCCGCATCGGTCGAGGCCGAGGTCCTCGGGCCCTCCCCCACCTCGTTGGCGACGATCCGAGCACTCCGTCGTGAGGCCAGCCGCTCGCGCGTGGTGATCGGCTACGGCTCCTGGACGCTCCCGGTGTGCACGCTGGTCACCAGGTTCGCCCGGGCACCGTTCATCTACCGGAGCATCGGTGATCCCGCTGCCTGGGTTCGGGGCCGAGCACATCGGGCACGGACCGGCTTCTTGTTCCGTCGGGCAACGCGTGTCGCAGCGTTGTTCCCCGATTCGGCCCGAACGGTGAACCAGCTGTACGGCGTCCCCGAGCATCGCATCGCCGTCATCCAGAACGCGCGGAGCGAGTCCTACTTCCGTCCGTGGACCGCGCAGGCGAAAGCCACGGCACGGTCCGATCTGGGTCTGGCGCCGGACGCGCCCGTCGTGACGTTCATCGGGTCGTTCTCAGCTGAGAAGCGCCCGCAGCTCGTCGTGGAGGCCGCCCGGGCGTTGCCCGGAGTCGACGTCCTCGCGGTCGGCGACGGGCCGATGCGCGACGTCTTCGAACAGGCGCGCGTCGACCCGTCACTCGTCGGCCGGCTGCGCGTCCTCGATCCGGTCGACGACGTGCGACCGCTCATCGCAGCGTCGGACGTGATGCTGCTGACGAGCGCCACCGAGGGGATGCCGGGGGTGCTCATCGAAGCTGCCCTGATGGGCGTTCCGGCCGTCGCCACCGACGTCGGTGCGGCCAGATCAGTGGTCGGCCCGGGCGGCATCGTCGTGGATGCGGCGACGTCCGGCGAGGCGCTGGGCAGCGCACTCGTCAGCGCGCTCGAGCGCGCTCAGGAGCTCGGACGCGCCGCCCACGAGCACGCGACGGAGAACTTCACCTGGGACGTGGTGATTCCCCGATGGCTGGCGATCGTGGACGACGCCATCGCCGCCTGACGACCGACCACCACCTGGTCCGGATACTCGGCGCGTGAGCGCGGAACTGCCAGGATGGTCCGATGCACGCCCTCGTCACCGGTGCGGCCGGCTTCATCGGCTCTCATCTCGTCGAAGCGCTCCTCGATCGCGGCGACACGGTGATCGGCGTCGACTGTTTCACCGACTACTACGCGACGGACACCAAACGACGCAACCTCGCGGTGGCCGAGAGGTCCGCCGGGTTCGAGCTGGTGGACGCCGACCTGCTGGACCTGGATCTCACCGACGTGCTCGACGGCGTCGATCTCGTGTTCCACCACGCAGCGCAGCCGGGCGTGCGCCTCTCCTGGGCTGATGGGTTCAGCACGTACGTCCGTCACAACGTCGAAGCAACACAGCGGCTCCTGGAGGCGGCGCGTTCAGTCGAGGTCCAACGTTGTGTGTACGCGTCGAGCTCCTCGATCTACGGCAATGCCGACCGGTATCCGTGCGTCGAGACGGACCTCCCGCGACCGTTCAGTCCGTACGGTGTCACCAAGCTCGCCGCCGAGCAACTGTGCGTGGCCTACGCCGAGAACTACGGGCTCAGCACCACGAGCCTGCGGTACTTCACCGTGTACGGCCCACGACAGCGACCGGACATGGCGTTCCACCGGCTCATCCAGGCGAGCCTCAGCGAGACCCCGTTCCCGCTCTACGGAGACGGGTCGCAGGAGCGGGACTTCACCTACGTCGCCGATGTCGTCGCAGCAAATCTGGCCGCGGCCGACGCCGATACCCGACCGGGCTCGGTGTTCAATGTGGCGGGCGGTGGCTCGGCGAAGCTGCGCGAGGTGATCGAGCTGGTCGAACAGCTCACCGGTCGGCCGGTCCCGATCGATCGTCGGGGCGATCAGGCGGGCGACGTCGCACGCACGGGTGGTGACATCGGGCGGGCCGAAGCGCATCTCGGTTGGACACCCGTCGTCGAGACGTCGGTCGGGTTGGCCGCCCAGGTGGCCTGGCACCGCTCAGAACACTGAGCGCGGGCCCCGCTGGGCGACATCGTGGTACAGCGCCGCCATGCCGGCGGCGGACGCCTCGATGGTGAACTCGCGCTCGAAGCGTTCGCGACCCTGCGCCCCGAGCTCGCGACGACGCTCGGGGTCGTCCAGCAACGTCTCGATCGCCCGGGCGAACGCCGGTGCATCACCTGGCGGGCACAGCAGGGCACCGTCGGCGTCGCCGATCACCTCCCGTACCGGGCCGATGTCGCTGGCCACCACGGGCAGCCGCGCCGCCAAGGCCTCGATCACCGCACCGGGGAGGCCCTCGTGACGCGATGTCAGCACGAAGACGTCGGACGAGGACAGCAGGGCAGGCACGTCGCCCCGATGTCCGAGCAACTCGATTCGATCAGCGTGGGCAGAGGCCTCGACCGCACGCTCGACCACGGCGGTCGTGTTGCCACGTCGACCAGCGATCAGCAGCCGGACATCGTCGTGCTCGGCGAGCACCTCCTCCATCGCGCTGAGGAGCGTGAGGTGGTCCTTCTGGTGCTCGTGGCGGCCGACCGCGATGACGACGCGATCGCTCCCGGCGATCCCGAGCTCGTGCCGCAGTTGCTCCCGATCGGGAGCATCGAGAAGGTCATGCTCGGGTGCCGGGCGGCCACGCTTGACCACCGCGACCCGGTCGGGACGCACATGCAGGTTGGCGATGGCGTCGTCACGCGCCGACTCGGACACGGCGTGGTACTCGTCGACGCAAAGGCGGCCCCCCACCGTGTCGATCATCTGGACGACACTCAGCTTCCAGGCAGCCGTGCTCCGCGTCGCGCGCCGCTCCGACGAATACGACGTGTTGACGATGCTCGTCATCAGCGGCGTCCGGAGGCCGAGCATCGCCGCACGCGTCGCCTGGTTCGCGGCGTACAGCATCGAGTGCACGACATCGGGCTCGCGCGCGCGGACGAGTCGTCGCAGTGCGCGGACGCGGCCACGCTGCGGCAGCTCGACGATCGGGACGCCGCTCGACCGGACGACCTGCTCGACCCCCTCATCGCCGCTGGATCTCAGGATGGCGATCGTGCAGTCCACCTCGAACTGTCGCAGCGCGATCGCCAGTTCACCGATCGAACGCTCCGTCCCACCGCTTCCGAGCGAGTCGATCACCGCCAGCACGCTCAATCGACTCATGCCGTC
Source organism: uncultured Ilumatobacteraceae bacterium (assembly GCA_964350535.1). Classification (GTDB taxonomy): domain Bacteria; phylum Actinomycetota; class Acidimicrobiia; order Acidimicrobiales; family Ilumatobacteraceae; genus CAYGLH01. The sequence continues at coordinate 13,366 of CAYGLH010000006.1, read as the reverse complement.
ACCATGCCCACACCCGCTTGGCCAGCGGCGGCACACACGCCACCACGAGACGAGCCGGGTACCGAAGCTGTTGCGGATGCGCCGCCGTCGCCTTCATGAAATGTGCGCGGGCGACCCCCGGTTGCCCGGTGCGATATGCGGCCACCCCAGCGATCGAGTGGTACAGCCCGCGCGTGTACCCCGAGAGGTTGTCCTCGTGCCGGGCGAGCAGGAACTCCGTTCCTTGGAGCAGCTTGGCAGGGCTGCTCTCGTCGCGAAGCTTCGGAGGCCTCCGAGCGATCGAGATCAGCGGCCGGTCGATCGTCGCGACCACCAACTCGTTGGCTGCGCAGTAGGGCAACACCCGCAGACCGAACTCGGTCTGGTGGCTGCACTGCAAGCCCTCGGCGAACCCGCCGACGGCGAGATAGATCTCGCGTCGCACCGCGAAGGCGCCTGCCAGCAGCAAGGCGTCGTAGTTCGCGTAGTCCGGCCCGAGCCAATCGGGAAGCACTTCGTCGACGACGGCGCCCGTCGCCGCCTCCACGATCCGGCATCCACAGGAGACGAACGATGCCTCGGTGTTGCGAATCGTCTCGTCGAACGATCGCAGCCACGACGCGTCGGGGACGTCGTCGTCGTCGAGCGGGACCACGTACTCGCCCGACGCCGCATCGACTCCGGTGTTGCGGGCCGCGGAGATGCCGCCATTCGCACGACGGACGACGCGCACCCGCTCGTCGGAGACGGCTGCCAGCCGATCCGCCGTGTCGTCGGTCGACCCGTCGTCGACGATGATCACCTCGTAGGAATCGAAGTCGAGACCGAGGACCGCGTCGATGGTGGATCGGATCGCCTCCCCGCGGTTGAACGTCGGGATGACGACGCTGAACCGAGGGTTCATGGGTCGACTCGGCGGTCGCGACGAATGGTCATGCCTCGGAGACGGCGCTCCCGGATTCCTCGGCGAGACGTGTGCGCATCGCCTGGCTCAGGTGATGGCGGTAGGTGATGTGCTCGTCGAACCCCATCTTGACGCCGATGCGCTTCATCCGTTTCCACATGTTCCAGTCGCTCGGCTCCCGCCGCTTCCAGCACGTGAGCGAGTACTGCATGAACCGCAGCTCGCTGCGGTACAGCACCGATCCGTGGCTGATGTCGCCGCGCTTCAACTCCGGGCTGCCGTGGATGTCGTACACGCCGGGCGCCTGTTCGCTCTCGACACGGCTCCACACCATCTCGTACGGCCCGCGACGTGCCGCCTCGAGCAGCACCTCGACGTGATCTGGCGTCATCACATCGTCGTCGTCGCACGGCGCGATCCACGCGCCCGAGGCCAGGGAGACGCCGATGTTCATGGGATGCGCCCCGGCGACCTTCCTCCGGAGATGTGCGAGGTCGGGATAGGTGCCCCGAGCCGGGAGGTTCAGGAATCGGATGCGCTCGTCGTCGACGCTGCGCACGGCCGCCTCGGTCTCCGCATCGCAGTTGTCACCGATGACGAGGATCTCGATGTTCTCGTAGGTCTGACTGCACGCGCTGGCGAGTGCGCGCTCTGCGACCTTCATGCCCGTGTTGTAGGTGGCGATGCGGATCGTGACCAGCGGGGTGTCCTCCTCGCTCGGGTCCCAGCAGATCGGCCGACCGGCGCGCACCTGCTGCAAGTTCCGCCGGTCGTCGAGCGTCACCATGGCGTCGCGGAGCATCTCGGTCGTGTACAGCCACGGCATTCTGACGCGCATGGGGAGTTGCCGGCGGTCCGACGAGGTCATGGGCGGTAACCTAGCGTCCGCATCCGCGGAGAGCGGCTCTGGTCGAGTCGGCGAGCGAGACGGACCATGACCCCCCAGGACATCTCACGTGCACTCCGACATGCGAGTCAGGGCGCACCGTTCTCGGCGCTCGCCCTGACCCTGTACGTCTTCTGCCATCGCCTGGATCGGCGGGCGCGCGCCGCGGGGTCGGAACATCTGTACTTCCTTGCTCGCGAGGGCAAGATCCTGCAGGAGCTCTTCAACCGCTACCAGGCGCACCTCGCGCCGGCGGACCGACTCGAGACGTCGTATCTCCAGGTCTCGCGCCGCTCGACGCACGTCCTCCGACTCCGTGCCATCGACGACGAGGACTTCTCGGCCCTGCTCGCGCTCTACCCCGGACTCTCCGGCCGGCCGTTCCTGCACAGCCTCGGCTTCGACGATCCAGCGGCCGAGACGATCGTGCGTGCGACGAGCACCGACGACCCGTCGATCGACCAGTTGACGGCCGCGCCGGTGTTCCGCGACCGCTACGAGGAACGCCGGCGAGAACAGCGGCGCCTGCTGGTGCAGTACTTGGAGCAAGAGGGGGCAACCGGTCGAGGGTGCCTCGATCTGGTCGATGTCGGCTGGAAGGGCACGATGCAGGACCAGCTGGCGGGTGCCGCTCCTGGCTCGGCGACGCGCGGCTGGTACGTGGGGCTCACGACCGAGACAGAGGCCGGCGACGCGCAGCGCAACGGGCTGATCTTCTCCCTCGCGCCCGAGATCTCTCCTCACTACCGCGTCTTCGGCCACTTCAAGTCGGTGTACGAGTTGTTGTTGAACGCCGGACACGGGAGTGTGGCGGGCTACGAGGACGGCCCTGCGGGCGCCGCCTGCCCGGTCTTCGACGAACGAGCCGAGGAGCACAACTCGTACGAGCATTCGATCAAGCCGTTCCAGTCGAGCCTGGTGGCGACGTTCGAGCGTCTCGCCGCCGAACTGTCGGGAGACTTCGTCGATACCGCGCGTTCCTTCGAATGCGTCGCCCGCCACCATGCCCGTATGGTCTGGATGCCGACGCGGAGTGAGGTCCACCTGATCGACGAGATCCGCCACTACGAGAACTTCGGACCGTTCGAGGTGGTGGAGATCGGCCAGGGCGTCGGCTCGCAGTCCAGGCTCGGAGCGATGCTCACGTTGATCCGACGTCCGGCGCACTTCCTGAACGCGGCATGGCCGCCGCTGCGCCTCGAGCGCGCCGGACTGCGCGTCGCGTCGACCCTCATCGGTGCGACGCGGTGGTGCAAGGAGTTCGTGCTGCCCCGAGTGTGGCGTCTCCCGTCGACGTGGTCCGGCCGCCGCTAGGGTTGATCGTCGCGCCAGCGGCGGCGAGTGGCGGCAGGAGGTACCAATGGCGGAACTTGCGATCTTCGGCGGACCACCGGCGTTCGACGAACCGCTCCACGTCGGGCGCCCGAACCCCGGCGATCGCGCCCGTTTCCTCGCCCGGGTCGACGAGATCCTCGCCCGGAACTGGCTGACCAACGACGGTCCCGTCGTGCGGGAGTTCGAGGAGCGGATCCGCGAGCTCACCGGTGCGCCCCACGCGATCGCCGTGGCGAACGGGACGCTCGGCTTGTCGCTCACCGCCGGCGCGCTCGACCTCGAGGGCGAGGTGATCATGCCGTCGTTCACGTTCGTCGGCACGGCGCACGCGATCGCATGGCTCGGCCTCGAGCCTCGGTTCGTCGATGTCGACGAGACGTCCCACACCCTCGCTCCGGAGGCCGCCTCCACCGCCGTCGGCGACCGGACAGCGGCCATCCTGCCGGTCCACCTCTGGGGGAACGTCTGCGACGTCGAGGCGCTCGGCACGATCGCGCGGGACGCCGGCATCCCCGTCTTCTACGATGCTGCTCACGCGCTGCTCTGTGGACGCGACGGACGGCTCGTCGGGGGGTTCGGGGCTGCGGAGGTGTTCAGCTTCCACGCCACGAAGTTCGTGCACGCGTTCGAGGGCGGGGCCGTCACCACGACCGAAGACGACCTTGCCGACCGCCTCCGACTGATGCGCAACTTCGGCTTCGCAGGAGTCGATCGCGTGGTCACGCTGGGCGTCAACGCCAAGATGTCGGAAGTGTCGGCAGCGATGGGGCTGACCGTCCTCGACTCGGTCGACACGATCGTTGCGCGGAACCGGGGGAACCGCGAGGCCTATGCCGCAGCGATGGGCCCGATCCCGGGCCTCGACCTCGTCGGACCATCGGCGAACGACCGCAGCAACGACCAGTACGTCGTCGTACACGTCGACGCCGACGCCGCCGGCGTCGACCGGGACTGGCTCGTGGAGGCGCTCTGGGCAGAGGGAGTCCTGGCACGCCGCTACTTCACGCCGGGATGCCACCGCTCGGCACCGTACGACCGGGCGGGCGCGCAGCCGACGCTTCCCGTGACCGAGCGCCTGTGCAACGATGTGCTCGTGCTTCCGACCGGGTTGGCGGTCACTCCCTCAGACGCCACGGTCGTCGGCGAGCTGCTGGCGCAGGCCGTCGACGCGCGTGGGCGGCGCGACGGGCGCCGTCGAACCGAACTGTCCGCTCCATGAGCGGCGACGACACCACGACCACCGCGCCGGCGCAGGAGCTCTCGAACGTCGTCCGCGAACGCTGGAAGCCTCTCTTCGGCGTGTCGCTCACGTCGGTCAGTGGCGGCCTCGCCGAGGCGCTGTTCCTCGTCGTCGTGGTGCAGGTGATCTTCGCCATCACCGACGACACCGGCGTCGTCGAGCTCGTCGGTGGCGTCGAGCTGGAGATCTCCACCACGCTGGCGATCTGCGTCGGCCTCTTGGTCTTCCGGCTGGCGATGGCGTCGCTCACGAGCTATCAGTCGGCGACCATCATGAACGGCGCCGTGGCCTCGAGCCGCCGGCGACTGATACGGGCCTACTTCAGCGCCGCGTGGGGCACGCAACAGGACCAGAACGCGGGTGTCCTCCAAGACCTCGCGACAGCGCGTTCCAACAACGTGCTCAGCTACCTCGGTGGCATCACCGCCATGATCACGGCGATCGGCAACCTGGCGGCGATGATGGTCGTCGCCATCGTCCTGGATCCCGTGGGAGCCGTGGTGCTGCTCGTCGCCGTCGGCATCTTCGGTTCGCTGCTCCGGCCACTCCGCAAGGCCGTCGGTCGTCGCTCGAAGCGGGCCACAGCAGCCCGGGTGGCGTTCGCCACCTCGCTCAACGAGTACTCGCAGCTTGCGCTCGAGTTGCGCGTCTTCCACACCACCGACACCGCCGTTCGCAAGGTCGACCGGTTGATCGAGAACAACCGGCGGGCCAGCGTCAGGTTCAGCTTCCTGTCAGGGATGATGTCGCCGATCTACTCAGGGCTGGCGTACGGCGTGCTGCTGGTGGTGCTGGTCATCATCTGGTTCAGCGGCGCCGGCGACCTCGCGGCGCTGGGTGCGGTCATGCTCGTCGTCCTCCGCTCGCTCAGCTACGGCCAGGCACTCCAAGGCGCGTTGACGTCGCTGTCCGCCAACCGCCCGGTCGCCGAGGAGCTGTTCGAGCAGATCCTCGAGCTCGAGGAGAACCGCCACTTCACCGGCACCGCGCCGGTCGCCGCGATCCCACACGTCGTCGTCGATGGGGTGCGGTTCGAGTACGACCACGGCACGCCGGTGCTGCACGACATCTCGTTCAGCATCGACCGCCATGAGATCGTGGGCATCGTCGGTCCGTCGGGAAGCGGCAAATCGACCCTGGTCCAGCTGCTGCTCGGTCTGCGCCACCCGCAACACGGTTCGATCCGGGTCGGCGACCAAGAAGTCGCCGACATCGACCGGCAGGAGTGGGCGCGCATGGTGACCTTCGTGCCCCAAGCGCCGGGGTTCCTCTCCGCGTCGATCGAGGACAACATCCGCTTCCTGCGCGACGGCGTCTCGGAGGAACAGGTGCGCGAGGCGGCGGCGCTCGCCAACATCGACGAGGAGATCGCGCGCATGCCCGGCGGGTACGACCGCCCGGTCGGTGAGAAGGGCGGCCACCTGAGCGGTGGCCAGCAGCAACGACTGTGCATCGCCAGGGCGCTCATCGAGAAGCCTGAGCTGATGATCCTCGACGAGCCGAGCAGCGCGCTCGACGTCCGCAGCGAACATCTCCTGCGCACCACCCTGCTCGGTCTGCGCGACCGCATGGCCGTCATCGTGATCGCCCACCGGCTGTCGACCTTGGACATCTGCGACCGGATCATGGTGATCCAGGAGGGCCGGATGGTCGGGTTCGACACGCCCCAACGGCTCGCCGAGACGAACCAGTTCTACCGCCGAGCACTCGAACTGTCAGGCCTCCGCTGAGATCGTGCTCACATCTGGGGCGGGGTGGGCGGCGGACGGTGAGGAGGTCGAGCGCGCCCTCCGCCAGATGCTTCCGACCTTGACCGCCTTCGAGACGACCGCCCACCACGGCGGCCGTACGACGACCATCGTGTGCGACATCGAGTCCGCAGCCCAGGTCTTCGACGCCCTCGCGGAGTTCGGCGATGCACTCGCCGGCATCGACGTCGCCTGTTGGCCGTCGCGGGTGTCGACGCTCGCAGATCCGCCCATGGTGGCGATGTCGTTCCACGGTGGAGCGGCCCTCGCCGAGCTCCTGGTCGAGGCGGTACAGCAGGATTCGCCGGAGGCACTGGCGCACTCACGCACGGCGGTCGGGGCGGCCGGCACGGCCCTGGCCACGATGCACGACCGGCTCATTGCGGTCGACGGATCCGAGCGCGATGTCGTCGAGCTGGCCCGCCGTCTCTATCGAACGAGCGCACCGCGCGACGTCGACGCCGAGCTCCCGTGCCGGCGGGTGACGGATTTTGCCACCTACAACATGTTGCTCGACACGAGCTCCGGGATGCTCCAGCTGGTCGACCCACCTCGCGTTCGCGAGATGACGACGCGGCACGAGGACCTCGCCTACTTCCTGCTGACCTTGATGAACTCGACCGTCGGCGTCACGCCGCGCCGTTCGAGGCGACGAGGCCTCAGCGTCTACTGCGAGTTGAGCACGCGCTTCCTACGCAGCTACTCCGATGCCGCGCGAGCGCCGCTCTCTCGGCCCGGAGACGCCGACCTCGTGGCACTGCTCGCCGGCTACCACGCGGCGGTGTGGGGCTGGCGCCGCACCCGCCGCAGCCGTGGACTGCGCCGAGCCGGTGTCAACGCGCTTGCATGGTCGGCCCGCACGCGCCGCTCGAGCAGCGGTGCGCCATGGCTCATCGCCGACTGACCACGCGACGACGGTTCGGCGTCCGGACGTCCCTGCTTCACCTGGAGTTCACCTAGTGTTGAGGTGTGGCGCTCGACGTACGTGCACTCGCCCCGGACGCAGCCGGGTACTCCGACGACGTCCAACGGCGCGCGGCGCAGATCCTTCGACGGGTTCTCGGCCCACCGGCGGAGCCCGTCGTGATCCACGACGTTCACGATCGCCGCAACTGCACCATCGTCGTGTGTTCATCCGGCGTCCACGCGCCGACCGACGTCGTGATCAAGATCACTCCCCGGGAGCTGGCCACCACCATCGAGATCGCCGAGACCGGCATGCATCGCTACGGTGAGCTGTTCGCGCGGTCCGGATGGAGCGACCTCCGGGCGCCACAGCCACTCGGCCACACGACCGAGCCACCGGCCCTCGTGATGGAGTACGTCCCGGGCTCCGACCTCCACCGCGAGCTCTGGAGGGCGACGCCCGCCGACGTTCCCCGCCTGTCGGAGGCGATGGCCCGTTCAGGACGCGCCCTCGCCGTGATCCACGGCGAGCCCGTGCACGTGGCCGACGGCTCCCTCATGGTGTCGAGCATCCGTCGTCGACTCGGCCTCAGCCGCGGTTGGGCCGCTCGAGCGGTCGATCTGGTCGTTCCGGTCGTGTCGGCGGAGGACTACGCGCCGAACAACATCCGCGTCCAGGAATCCGGGATCGTCGTGCTCGACCCGCCCCTGAGCGTCCGCCACGTCACGGCGCACGAAGACATCGCACACTTCGCGGTGCAGGTCGCTCATCATCTCGCGATCGGCACGCACGGCAAGTCTGCCGACCTGAGGCGCGTCCTCGTCGACGCCTTCCTCGAGGGCTACGCGGCATCCGGGACGTTCGATCCGACGGCCGGTGCGCATCGCGACCTCGTCCGGTGGTTCTGCGTCGACAAGGCGGCGATGTGGGCAGTGAAGTACGCGAGACGGCGCGATCTCAGACACGCCGTGTTCTACAGCTGGCGCGCGGGCACCGGGCGTGTCGGCCTGTCCCGATCGATACGCGGAGCGGCGTTCGTCTGACCACCCGGCGTGCGATTTTCACCTGCCCTCGATGGTCGATCGGGTAGGGTCGAACAACGAAATTCGGCGGACCGAGTAGGGAGATGACTGGAGCCACGACGGACCGGGCAGGCGGGCCTGGTCGCGACACAACGCCCGACGAGCGCATCGACGAGCTCTCGGCTGCGCTCGAAGCGGGTGCCGCCGATGCGCCGATGCTGCTCGAGCTCGCGCAGCTCGAGCACACCGTCGGCGACGACTCCGCCGCACTCGCTGCGCTGCGGCGCCTGGCCCGGACCGGGCATGACTTCCGGTCCTGGGTGGCGGCGGCGCGGCTGCTCGGGACCATCTCCCCCGATGTCAAGACACACCTCCGTTCCGTGCACGTCGCGATGGCAGCAACGTCCACGGCCGACCAGCTCGCGGCCCTCCTGCCGGTCGCTGCGCTCGCCTACGACCTCGACGTCCGTGTCACCAATGCGGGCTACGGGCAATACGAGACCGCCGCTCTGGATGCGCGCAGCGCCCTCTACGCCGACGACGTCGACGTCATCATGTTGGCCCCCGACTCGCACGCCCTCCACCTCGGCGCCCTCGCGCCGGACGCCGCCGCCACCACCGACGCAGAGCTCCAGAGATGGACCGGGGTCTGGTCCGCGATCCGCTCGCGCGCGGCCACTCCGATCCTCCAGCTGAACTTCGTCCCAGTGCGCGAGCGACCGCTCGGCGGTCTGACGCGACAGTTGGAACAGAGCAGCGAGCGCATCATCCAGTCCGTCAACGACGGGCTCGCGCGTGCCCGGGTCGAGGACGTCCACATCATCGATGCCGAGGCCGTCGCACGAGATGTCGGATTGTCGGCGTGGTGGGACGAACGGTACTGGTTCCGGGCGAAGCAGGCGGTCGCCCTCGGGGCGCTGCCACGGCTGGCCGTGGAGATCGCCGCCGTGGTCGGCTCGTTGTACGGCCGATCGCGCAAGTGCCTCGTCGTCGACCTCGACAACACGCTGTGGGGCGGGGTCGTCGGCGACGACGGCGTCGAGCACCTGCAGCTCGAGGGCTCGCCCAACGGCGAGGCCCACCTCGCCCTGCAGTCGTATCTCCGCGACCTGCGACGATCCGGGGTCATCCTCGCGGTGTGTTCGAAGAACGACGCGGAAACGGCACAGGCACCCTTCAACGAGCGCTCCGACATGATCCTGCAATTGGAGGACTTCGCTGACTTCGTCGCCAACTGGCGACCCAAACCGCAGAACATCGAGATGCTCAGCGAGCGGCTCAACCTCGGACTCGACTCGTTCGTGTTCCTCGACGACAACCCCGCCGAGCGGGCATTGGTCCGAGCGCAACTCCCGATGGTCGACGTGATCGACCTCCCCGCCGATCCAGCGCGGTACCTCCGCGCCGTGGCCGACTATCGGGGCTTCGAACGACTGTCCTTGACCGACGAGGACCTCGCGCGCACGGACCAGTACCGCGGCCGCACTGCTGCGCTCGACCTACGCGCCTCGACCGCCTCGCTCGACGAGTTCCTCGACAGTCTCGACATGCGCGCCGACATCACCCCCTTCGACGATCTCACGCTCCCCCGTGTCGAGCAGTTGGTCCAGAAGACGAACCAGTGGAACCTCACCACGCGACGCCACCGGCGCGGCGAGCTCGGTGAGCTGGCAGCACGGCCCGACGCATTCGGGTTCAGCGTCCGGCTCGCGGATCGCTTCGCCGACCACGGGATCGTCGCAGTCGCCATCGCCGTTCAGCAGGGCGACCGTCTCGACATCGACACACTCCTCATGAGTTGCCGGGTCATCGGGCGCTCCCTCGAGCACGCACTCATCGACCACCTCGTCGAGATCGGGCGGCGCCACGACGTGCGGGCATTGACGGGGACGTACGTCCCGACAGCGAAGAACCGCTCGGTCGCAGAGGTGTACGACACGCTCGGGTTCGAGCGTGTCGGCGAACACGACGGCACGACGACGTGGCGGCTGGCGATCACCGACACGACACCGACCATCCTGAACCATCACATCGAGGTTGCTTGCTCATGACCGACGACATCACCGCACGACTGACCGCCACGTTCCACGCGGTGATCGATCCGTCCGCCGAGGTCCGCGACGACCTGACCGCCGACGACGTCGAACAGTGGGACTCGCTCGCCCACGTCAATTTCATCTTCGCCGTCGAGGAGGAGTTCGGCATCGAGTTCACGCAGCAGGAGCTCGCCGACCACATGGCAAACGTGGGTGAGCTCCGCGACCTGATCGCGCGGAAGTCCGGCGCAGGCTGATGGCTCCGCCCCCTCACCTCACCGAGCCGACCCCGATCGCGTGCGACACCGTGCGGGGCCTGGTCGACGCCATCACCGACGATTGGCGGACCCACGACCGCGACTGGCGCATGCCGGGGTTCCGTGCCCTCATCGTCCACCGTCTCGGCACGTTCCGGCGGGCCCTCCCGGACGGCATCGTCCGCAAGTCGCTCGCCCCGCTCGCCTCCGGCCTCGAGCGCCGGATCAGCAGGCGGTACGGCATCGAGCTGAAGTCCACCGCCACCGTCGGCCGTGGCGTCAAGATCGCCCACCAGGGCGGGATCATCATCCATGGCCGTGCGATCATCGGCGACGGCTGCATCATCCGGCAGGGAGTCACACTCGGCGACGGGGTACGCCACAGTAAGACCGACCGTCCGATCCTCGGCGCCGGCGTGAGCCTCGGGGCGGGAGCCATGGTGATCGGTGCCTGCCAGATCGGCGACGGCGCCCACATCGGGCCGAACGCGGTGGTGCAGTCAAACATCCCTGACGGCGCGACCGTTGTCGCTCCTCGGAGTCGGGTCATCCCGCTGCCGTCGAGCGCCCAGCGCCGGGACGTCCCATCAAAGGCCGACGATGGCTGATCTGACGGTCGGACTGCCGGTGTTCAACGGCGAGCGCTACCTCGCCGAGGCGGTCGATTCGTTGCTGGCCCAGACCTACACCGACTTCGAGCTCGTCATCGCCGACAACGCATCGACGGACGACACCGAGGCGATCGGGCGCAACTATGCCGAGCGCGACGAGCGAGTCCGATACGTCCGCCACGCGACCAATCTGGGCGCCACCGGGAACTACAACTTCCTGGCCGAGGACGCCGACAGCGAGTACTTCAAGTGGGCCGCTTGCGACGACGTCCATGCACCTACCCACCTGGAGCGCTGCATCGACGCGCTGCGTACGCATCCGGGCCATGTGTCCGCCTACTCCCGGACGATGCGCATCGACGAGGACGGCGACATCATGGGCGGCGAGCGCTACGCGCTGCGGCCGGATGCGCCCACTCCGCACGAGCGGTTCCGGCCGATGGTCCGGATCCAACACTCGTGCTTCTCGATCTTCGCCGTCTTCCGACGGGCGATCCTCTGTGAGACGAAGCTGCTGCGCGGCCACCGCCACTCCGACCGCACCCTCCTCGCCGAGCTCGCACTTCGCGCGCCGTCAACCGAGATCCCCGAGCATCTGCTCTTCCGACGCATGCACACCGGGTCGTTCTCGGTCGGACCGCGCGAGGGTGACAATGCGCCGAGCTCCTTCTGGATGGGGTCGCTCCGCCGTTCGTCCGAGACCGACGAGCCGTCCCTCCTGAAGCTGTACCGCGAGGCGCTGTCGGACACCCCGCTCGACGACGACGAGCGACGCCGATGCCGCGTCGACCTCGAGACGGCGTATCGGACATCGCGCGCCGAACAGTGGGTCAAACGAACGATCGTGTGGCCAGTGCGGCGGAGGTCAACTGCTCGGCAGCAAACGCTCCCCCCAGCCGCTCGCGGCGAAGAGGAGCACTGGACGGCCTACGTGGACGACGCACCGGGCTAGATCGGCGGAGCGATGAGCGGACGGCATCGACGACAGGGCAGGGCGAGCGAGTGAGCGTGGCACTCGACCACGCGCGAGCTGGACGCGGGCTCGACGACGGCTACCGCGTCGACGTCCAGGGGCTGCGTGGCGTCGCCGTGCTGCTGGTGGTGCTCTACCACGCTCGACTCCCGGTGAGCGGGGGTTACATCGGGGTCGACGTCTTCTTCGTGATCTCCGGGTTCGTGATCACCCGGCTCCTGCTCCGAGAGCTCCGAACCGACGGCGGCGTCGACCTCAAGCGGTTCTACGAGCGACGTGTCCGGCGGATCATGCCAGCTGCGGCGATCACCATCATCGCCACCCTCATCGGCTCGGTGTTCATCCTGAGCCCGACGGGTCCTCAGGAGTGGGCCGCCGTCACCGGGATCGCCGCCGCCTTGTTCAGCGCCAACTTCTATCTCTTCTACTCCGGCGGCGGCTACTTCGACCCGGCCGACGAGCAGAATCCCTTCCTGCACTTCTGGTCGCTCTCGGTCGAGGAGCAGTTCTATCTCGTGTTGCCCGGGCTGCTCGTCGTGCTCTTCGCGCTCGGGGCCAGGTTCGGCGCAGCGTCGCGCGAACGTACGCTCGTCATCGGCCTCGCCACCGTTGCGCTGCTGTCGCTCGCCCTCAGCGCGCGCCTCCGCACTGGGATCGGCCCGATCGCCGAGCCGGTCGCTCAGCGGTTCGCCTTCTATGGCTCACCCACGCGCGTCTGGGAGTTCTGCGCCGGCTGTCTGGTCGCGGTGGGAATCACCCGCCTGCCGACTCGCGCCCCGGTCGTCGGCGCGCTGCTGGGTGTCGTCGGCGCCGTCACCGTCGGTTGGGCTGCGCTGAGTTTGAACGACGAAACCGTGTTCCCAGGGTTGGTCGCCCTCGTACCTGTGCTCGGCACGACCGCGTTGATCATCGCCGGACGGCTGTCCAACGGGGTGCACATCGGCCTGGCGATCCCACCGCTGGTCTGGGTCGGCGACCGTTCGTACAGCTGGTATCTGTGGCACTGGCCCGCCATCGTGTTCGCCGGCATCTTGTGGGACGGCGCGACCGTTGCACTCGTCGCCGCAGCGTTGTTGGCGCTCATACCCGCCGACCTGTCGTATCGCGCTGTCGAGAATCCGATCCGGCGCGACCACAGGATCGTGGGGCGCCGCGCGATCGCGCTCGGACTCGCGTGCACGCTCGGCCCCGCCGCAGTCGGGGTCGCCGTGAACCGTGGCGCCGAGGCAGGTTGGGGGATGGACCTGCCGCCCGGCCTCGGCAATGACACGTCGATCGCGCGTCAGAACGGGTGCGACGGCAGCGAGAGCTCCTGGTCCCGGTCGGCATGCACGTTCGGCGACGGAGATCGGGGCACGATCCTGCTCGTCGGCGACTCACATGCCTCCGCCGTCAGCGACTCGGCAGTCGCCGCCGGCACCGAACTGGGGCCCGGCCAACACATCGAAGAAGTCGTCGTCGAGATACA
>CAYGLH010000005.1:26654-28765 GCA_964350535.1 uncultured Ilumatobacteraceae bacterium | reverse complement strand
ATGAAGCAGACGTCCTGGCTGTCGGGCTTGGCGGCGGTGCGCAAGCCGGCGTCGGCGGCGATCGCCCGCACCTGCGCCTTGTCGAGACCACCGACCGGGAACATGGTCCGCCCGAGCTGGACCTGGTCGAGCATGTGCACGACGTAGCTCTGGTCCTTCTCGCCGTCGGCGCCGCGCAGCAACGCCAGCGAGCCGTCACGCCGCTCGATGCGAGCGTGGTGACCGGTGGCGACGGCGTCGAAGCCCAACAGGTCTGCGCGCTCGGCGAGCCGGTCGAACTTGACCGTGCGGTTGCACTCGATGCACGGGTTCGGCGTGATGCCCTGCCGGTGGGCGTCGACGTAGGGGTCGACGACGCCGGCGTCGAAGTCGTCCGAGAAGTTGAACACGAGGTGGTCGATGTCCAACTGCTGGGCGACCCGGCGGGCATCGTCGACATCGGACACGGAGCAGCACCCGGTGTCGCTCTCGCCGCCCCACAGCTTCATCGTGACCCCGACCACGTCGTGGCCGGCGCGCTGCAACAACAGCGCGGCCACCGACGAGTCGACGCCACCGCTCATCGCGCAGAGGACCTTCACGTCCGCTCCCCCGTGAGCGCCGGCGCAGGCCGGTCGTGTCGGCGCAGCTGGTCGACGGCGCCGGCGACGACGTCGATCGCTCCCTCGACGTCGCGCCGGGTCGTCTCGTTCCCGAGGGTGAGCCGCAGCGCGCCCATCGCCACCTCGCGGTCGACGCCGAGGGCGGCCAACACGTGCGACGGTTCCATCGCCCCGCTGGCACAGGCCGAGGCGGCGGACGCGCAGACCCCCGCCTGGTCGAGCAGGAACAGCAGCGCCTCGGACTCGACGCCGGGGATGCAGACGTGAGCCGATCCGGCGACCTTGTGCTCGGGCGGGACCGTCTCGACGAGGTCGGGGATCCGCGCCCGCAGACCGGCGACGAGATCGTCGCGCAGTTGCGCCAGGCGGACCCGCTCGAGGTCGCGCTCGGCATCGGCGAGGCGCAACGCCGTGGCGGCGGCGACGATGCCGGCGGTGTTGTGCGTGCCGCTGCGCCGTTCGCGCTCCTGCCCGCCGCCGATGATCAACGGCGCGACCTGCGGACCGCCCCGCTCGACGAGCACGCCGACGCCCTTCGGACCGCCGTACTTGTGGGCGCTCAGGGAGAGCAGGTCGACGTGCGGCGTGATCTGGCGGAGGTCGAGCCAGCACGCTGCCTGCACGGCGTCGGTGTGCACCAGCGCACCGGGCGCGTGGCGGTGCACGACCCGGGCCACCGCATCGAGATCGTTGATGGTGCCCACCTCGTTGTTCACGGCCATCGCGCTGACGACCGCCACCCCCGGGCCGGCGTGCAGCTCGTCGAGCACCGCCGCCAACTCGTCGAGGTCGACGCGTCCGAAGCGGTCGACCCCCACCTCGCGGCCGCCGGTGTGCTCGACCGCTTCGGCGACGGCCGGATGCTCGATCGCCGAGCACACGGCGAGCCCGCCGCGCCGCTCGACCGCGCCGAGCACGGCCATGTTGTCGCTCTCGGTCCCGCAGCCGGTGAAGACCACCTCGTTCGGCGCGGCGCCGACCAGCTCGGCGACGAGGTCGCGCGCCTCGTCGATCGCCCGTCGGGCATCGCGGGCGAAGCGATGCGATCCGGACGGGTTGGCGTAGCGCCCGCGCAGGAACGGCAGCATCGCGTCGATCGCCTCGGGGCGCATCGGCGTGGTCGCCGCGTTGTCGAGGTAGATCGGCGCAGTGCCCGGTGCCGGCGCGTCGCTCACCCGGGCCAGGCTACCGGTGCCCTCCACACCGTTCTCGTAGTCTCCGGACGTGCGCGGCTACGACTCCGGCAGCTACGGGCGGGCCTTCGCCGACGTCTACGACGAGTGGTACGCCGGCGTCTCGCCCATCGACGCCACCGTGGCCCGCATGGTCGACCTCGCCGGCAGCGGCGGCCGGGTGCTCGAACTCGGTGTCGGGACCGGGCGGCTGGCACTGCCGATGGCCGCCGCCGGCCTCGCGGTCACGGGCATCGACACCAGCCCCGAGATGCTCACCCAGCTGACGACCCGCGACGTCGAGGGGCAGGTCGACGTCGTCGAGGGCGACATGGTC
>CAYGLH010000005.1:0-26644 GCA_964350535.1 uncultured Ilumatobacteraceae bacterium | reverse complement strand
ACGGTGCGACCCGACGAGATCGGGCGGGTCACCGGCATCGACCTCCCCGACGGGCCGTTCGATGCCGTGCTCGTGGCGTACAACACGATCTTCAACCTGCTCGATGCCGACCGCCAACGGGCCTGCTTCGCCGCCGTCGCCGAACGGCTCGTCCCCGGCGGACGCTTCGTCGTGGAGGCGTTCGTGCCGGACGACGAGGTCATCCACGGGGCGGAAGTCGGGGTCCGATCGATGGGGGTCGACCACGTCGTGCTGTCCGTGTCGCGCCATCAGCCCGACAGCCAACGGGCGGACGGACAGTTCGTCGAGATCACCGAAGCCGGCGGCGTTCGACTGCGTCCGTGGTCGATCCGCTGGGCGACACCCGCCGAGCTCGACGAGATGGCTTCCGCCGCGGGCTTCACGTGCGAGCACCGCTGGGCCGACATGACCACTGCCCCGTTCGGCGACGAGAGCCCGGGCCACGTGACCGTCTACGGGCGCGGCCGACCCTGACCGCGCCGGGCGACGCCGTTCAGAACGAGTGGTAGCCGCCGTCGATCGTGATGACGTCGCCGGTCTGGTAGCTCGAGGCGCTGCTGGCGAGGTACACGGCGATCCCGGCGAAGTCCTCCGGCACACCCCAGCGGCGCATCGGCACGCGTGGCAGCACCCGCTCGACGAAACGGTCCCAGCCGAGCGCGCCGGCCGTCATGTCGCTCTCGATCCACCCAGGGAGGATCGCGTTGGCGCGGATGTTGTGCCGGGCGTGCTGCACGGCGATCGCCCGCATCATCGAGATCACCCCGGCCTTCGAGGCGCCGTAGTGCTGTCCGGACTGCTGGCCGAAGTAGGCCGAACCCGAGGTGGTGATCACCAGCGACCCACCGCTCTCGTCGCCCTCCTCGTAGCGGGCGACGATGTGCTTGGTGGCCTCGCGACACGTGTAGAAGGCGCCGTCGAGGTTCACCGCCATGACCCGTCGCCACTCGTCGGAGCTCATGTCGACGAAGCTCGTGGCCTGGCCGCCGACGCCGGCGTTGGCGAACACGGAGTCGACCCGGCCCATCTCGGCGACGGTGTCGGCCATCGCCTGGACGACCGCCGACTCGTCGCTGACGTCGCACACGATCGACAGCAGCTCGACGTCGTAGGCGCTCAGGGCGTCGACGGCCGCGTCGTTCTTGTCGGGGTTGGTGCCCCAGATCGCGACGTCGGCGCCGTGGGCCGCCAACCCCTTCGCCATTCCGAGGCCGATGCCACTGTTGCCCCCGGTCACGAGCGCCACGTGGCCGCTGAGATCGAACGGGGAACCATCGGGGAGCGACATGCCGCACGTCTATCAGATCGGGTCGCCGACCGTCGTCCCGTGCGGGGGCGGCGCGGCGCGACCGCGCTGCGAGAGGTAGCGTCGTAGCGCCATGTATCTCGAACGGGTGCGCACCCCCGCCGACCTGCGCGAGCTCTCGTATGCGGAGCTGCGCGACCTCGCCGGCGAGATCCGCGACTTCATCGTCGCCGCCGTCGCCGAGACCGGCGGCCACCTCGGTTCCAACCTGGGCGCCGTCGAGCTGACGCTCGCCCTGCACCGCGTCTTCGAGTCCCCGACCGACGCACTGCTGTGGGACACGGGCCATCAGGCCTACGTGCACAAGCTGGTCACGGGCCGTCGCGCCGGCTTCGAGAACCTGCGCCAGGCGGGCGGGCTCTCGGGATATCCGAGCCGCGAGGAGTCCGAACACGACTACGTCGAGAACAGCCACGCGTCGACGATCCTCTCCTACGCCTATGGGATGGCGATCGCCCGCGACCTGGGCACCGACCCGCACCGGCACATCGTGGCGGTGATCGGCGACGGGTCGATGACCGGCGGCATGGCCTACGAGGCGATCAACAACCTCGGCCACGGCAAACGCCGCGTGATCATCGTGCTCAACGACAACGGGCGCTCCTACGCACCGACCGTCTCGAACCTGTCGGCCAGCGTCCAGGGCGCCGACGAGCGCGAGCACCACCCGAGCATCACCGACCGCGTCACCGATGCGCTGTCCCACGCACTCACCGACATCCGTCTCAACCCGGTGTACGTGCGCCGGCAGCGACGACTCGAGGACTTCCTGCAGCACCTCCCCGTCGTCGGCGACGAGGCGCGCGGTGCGATGGAGGCGTTCAAGGCCGGCGTGCGCGAGTTCCTCCAGCCGCCGTCGTTCTTCGAGGCCCTGGGGGTGCGCTACGTCGGCCCGGTCGACGGCCACAACGTCGAGGAGATGGAGCACGCGCTGCGCAACGCGATCACGCTCTCGGCCGAGGGCCCGATCCTCGTCCACACGCTCACGCAGAAGGGTCGCGGCTACTCCCCCGCCGAGGACGACGACGAGAAGCACCTCCACGACGCACCCGTCTTCGATCCGGTCGTCGGTCCGCCGAAGGCCGTCTCCACGGGCTACACCCAGGCGTTCGCCGAGGCGGTGATCAAGGAGGCCGAAGCCGATCCACGCCTCGTCGCGATCACCGCCGCGATGCCGGGCCCGACCGGACTGCTGCCGTTCCAGGAGCGCTTCCCCGACCGCTTCTTCGACGTGGGGATCGCCGAACAGCACGCCGTGACCGGGGCTGCCGGGATGGCGATGGGCGGACTGCGTCCGGTGGTGGCGATCTATTCCACGTTCCTCAACCGTGCGTGGGACCAGGTCGTGTACGACGTGGCGTTGCACCGCCTCCCGGTGATCTTCTGCCTCGACCGCGCCGGCATCACCGGCCCCGACGGCGCCAGCCACCACGGTGTGTACGACATGGCGCTGCTGGCGAAGGTGCCGGGGATGCGCGTGCTGGCGCCGTCGAGCGCGCAAGAGCTGGCGCAGATGCTGCACGACGCCGTCGGGCTCGCCGACAGCGGTCCGGTCGTCATCCGCTATCCGCGCGGCGCCGCCCGTCAGGTGTCGGAGCACGAGGTCGGCAGCGGCCTCACCGCGCGTCGCACCCGCCGCGGCGAGCGCGTGTGCATCGTGGCGATCGGGCGGATGCTGGAGACGGCCGAGGCGGCCGCCGACGAGCTCGCTGCGGAGGGCGTCGACATCACCGTGTGGGATGCCCGTTCGTGCGCTCCGCTCGACCCGACGATGGTCGCCGACGCCGCAGGTCACGACGTCGTGTTCACGATCGAGGACGGCGTCCGCGCCGGGGGGATCGGCATGTCGATCGCCGACGAGGTCTGCACGGTCGATCCGGCCACCGACGTCCAGGTGCTGGGACTGCCCACCAAGTTCCTGCCGCACGACCCGAAGCCGGCCAACATCCACACGCGCTTCGGCCTCGACGCCGACCACCTCGCCGAGCGCATCCGCGCCGCACTCTCCGCATCGGCCTGACGTCCACGGGCCGGCCGTCGCCCCGGCCACGTCGCACGGGTCGGTGCTGTGACGCACGCAACCCTCTCCGCCCGGGAGCCCGCTCGTAGCCTCTGGCCCCTGTGCCCGGTGGTGTGTGTCGGCGGGTTCTCCGATCCACCGAGGGTGCTGATGAACGACAAGACGACGTGGCTGTCCAACCCGCGCAACGACCTGCTGTCCGCGCTGGTCGTGGCGTTGGCGCTGATCCCCGAAGCGATCTCGTTCTCGATCATCGCCGGGGTCGACCCCAAGGTGGGTCTCTACGCCTCGTTCTCGATCGCCATCATCATCGCCTTCGCCGGCGGGCGTCCGGGCATGATCTCGGCCGCCACGGGTGCGATGGCACTGGTCATCGTGCCGTTGGTGGAGGAGCACGGCGTGGCCTACCTCTTCGCCGCCACGGTGCTCGCCGGCGTCATCCAGGTCGGTCTGGGGTACCTCGGCGTCGGCAGCCTGATGCGCTTCGTGCCACGCACGGTGATGCTCGGCTTCGTCAACGCGCTGGCGATCCTGATCTTCCTCGCCCAGGTCCCGCACATCCTGCTGAGCGACGAACCGAACCGCGACCAGTTGGTGACGAACCTGCTGTTCATCGTGATCGGGCTGGTCGTGATCTACGGCCTGCCCCGGCTGACCACGGTGATCCCCTCGCCGCTCGTGGCCATCGTCGCGTTGACCATCGCCGCCGTGACGATGGGGATCGAACTGCCCACCGTCGGTGACATGGGCGAGCTCCCGGGATCGCTCCCGATCCCGGCGCTCCCCGACGTCCCGTTCTCGCTCGGCACGCTGCAGATCATCCTCCCCTACTCGATCACCCTCGCGCTCGTCGGGCTGCTCGAGTCGCTGCTGACCGCCCAGTTGCTCGACGACCTCACCGACACCGACTCGGACAAGAACCGCGAATCGCGCGGCCAGGGCATCGCCAACGTGGCGACCGGCTTCCTCGGCGGCATGGCCGGCTGCGCCATGATCGGCCAGTCGATGATCAACTACCGCTCCGGCGGCCGTACCCGCCTGTCGACGCTCGCCGCCGGGGTGTTCCTGCTCGTGCTGATCCTGCTGCTCGGCGACACGGTGGCGCAGATCCCGATGGCGGCGCTCGTCGCCGTGATGATCATGGTCTCGGTCGGCACCTTCAACTGGACGAGCATCCGCCTCGAGACGCTGCGATCGGTGCCGCGACCGGAGACGACGGTGATGGTCGTCACGGTGGCGATCGTGGTGATCACCCACAACCTCGCCTACGGCGTCGCCGCCGGGGTGCTGCTGTCGGCGGTCTTCTTCGTCCGCCACGTGTCGCACCTCGTGCGCGTCACCAGCGTCGTCGACCCGGACAACACCGAGCGGCTCTACGCGGTGACGGGGGAGCTGTTCTTCGCCTCGACCAACGACCTGGTGCACTCCTTCGACTACGACGCCGTGACGGTCGACCGGGTGGAGATCGATCTCAGCAACGCCCGGATCTGGGACACGTCGGCCGTCGGCACGCTCGACACGGTCGTCGCCAAGTTCGCCGAGCGCGGCATCGAGGCCGAGCTGATCGGCCTCAACCGCCACGCCGAGCGCCTGCACCGCCAGACCTCCGGCAAGGTCTCCCCCGGCCACTGACCCCGCCAACCTGTCACAAAGGTGTCAGACCCCGATGTAACAGGTGGCGGACCGACGGCGATCGGCACACCGGCGGCGACCGCAACGTATGGTCGGGACGTGACCGACGAGCGATACTCCTCCTTCGACCGACTGCGATTCGAACGTCCGAGCGACGGTGTCCTGCTGATCACGCTGGACGACCCGGAGCGGCTCAACGCCACCGGGGCGGACATGCACCTCCAGCTCTCGCGGGTCTTCCGGACGGTCGACGAGGACGACTCGGTGCGCGCCGTCGTGGTCACCGGCGCAGGTCGGGCGTTCTCCGCCGGCGGCGACCTCGACTGGATCGCCGAACAGGTCGGCAACTACGAGCAGACGATGCGGGTGATGCGCGAGGCAGGCGAGATCGTGCGGACGATGATCGACTGCGACACGCCGATCGTCTCGGCGATCAACGGCGTCGCCGTCGGCGCGGGGTTGGCGGTGGCGCTGATGGCCGACGTGAGCGTGATCGACGAGGCCGCCCGCCTGACCGATGGCCACATCCGGCTCGGCGTTGGCGCCGGCGACCACGCGGTCGCGATCTGGCCGCTGCTGTGCGGCATGGCGAAGGCGAAGTACTACCTGCTCACCGCCGACTTCCTCGACGGGCGCGAGGCCGAGCGCATCGGGCTCGTGTCCAAGGCGGTTCCCGGCGACGAGGTCGTGCCGACGGCACTCGGTGTCGCCGAGAAGCTGGCGGCCGGTCCCGTCGACGCCACCCGCCTCACGAAGCGCGCGCTGAACCACTGGCTCCGCCAGTCGCTGCCGAACTTCGAGGCGTCGCTGGCCTACGAGATGCTCAACTTCCTCGGCCCCGACGCCGCCGAGGGCCTGAGCGCCCTGCAGGAGAAGCGGTCGCCCGACTTCGGGGCGAGCCGTGGCTGAGCACGACGGCGACGGGCTCGACCCGGCGACCGACCTCACCGCCGACCTGGCGCTCGCCCTCGACGTGGCCGACCAGGCCGACGCCTACACGCTCCCGCACTTCCTCGAACGTGACTTCGCCGTCGACTGGAAGAGCAACCAGACCGAGGTCACCGAGATCGACCGCACCGCCGAGACCCGCATCGTGGAAGCGCTGGTCGAGGCCCGCCCGCAGCACGGTGCGTTCGGCGAGGAGCACGGGCTGGTCGGCGACGGTGATTCACCGTGGCGGTGGGTGATCGACCCGATCGACGGCACGTCCGGGTTCGTGCGCGGCGTTCCCGTCTGGGGGTCGCTCATCGCGCTGACCCATCGCGACGCCGGCGCCGTGCTCGGCGTGATCTCGGCCCCGGCGCTGGGGTGCAGATGGTGGGGTGGTCGCGGGCTCGGCGCGCGGATGACCTCGGCCCACGGCGAGCGGGCGCTGCGCGTCTCGTCGACCGCCGATCTGGCGGACGCCCAGGTCTCGATCACGCACAACCAGGGCTGGGACGACCTCGGCCTCACCGAGTCGCTGCTCGGCCTCGGACGGCGGGCGCGCCGGGTGCGCGGCATGGGCGACTTCTGGCAGCACATGCTCGTCGCCGAGGGTGCGATCGACCTGGCGATCGACGCCGTCGGCGTCGCCCCCTACGACATCGCCGCCGTGCAGCCGATCGTGGAGGCGGCCGGCGGCACGTTCACCGACCGCCAGGGCAACCACACCTACGCCAGCGACACGGCGATCAGCTCGAACGGCCTCCTCCACCGGCTGGCGCTCGACGCGCTGGCCGCGTGACGGCCCGCTACGGGCGACAGAGCAGGTCGAGCCAGCCCGGCGGGCGTCCGGGCGCCGGAACCGCCCAGTGCAGCGGCAGCGGGCAGTCGTAGGACATCCATGTCGACTTGATCGGGTACTGGCCGATGCCCGGCCGGCTGTAGTCGCACACGCCCGACGGGAAGATCGCGAGGAGACGATCCCATTCGGCAGCGGTGAACGCGACCGGGTAGCCGCTCGGATCGGGAGCGGTCAGCCGGCAGTTGCCTGGATCGCTGGTGATCGGCGCGCCGGCAACCGTGCGGAGGTCGCCGGTGAAGGTGAACGCACCGTCGTAGCACGCGTCGAGATCGAGCTCCTTCGGTCCCGTCGGATCGGGCCAACACCCCGGCGCTGCGCTGTCGGGCCGATTTCGTGCGGCCTTCTCCGCAGGCCCGCCGTGCCCGCCGTCGGCCGCGATCGCCGTGAGCCATTCGTCCATCGCGTCGAGGGCCTCGGTGATGCGCTGCCCGTCGCTGTTCTGGAAGATCCATCGCGAGTGGAGGGTCGGATCGACGCCGTCGCGCACGAGGCGTTCGTGGACGGCGACCGACCAGAACGAGGTGTGGATGTCGGCGAAGGACTGCCGCGGCGAGACAGGGTGATCGAAGCCGCTGAAATCGGTGTACGACCGCAGGTCGATCGTCGGCGTGTGTGCGAGCCCGCCGGTCCCGGTGGTGACGAGTCCCGTGCGGAACATGTTCCGGATCCCGACCGGGTCACCCTCGCTGCGCGCTTCCTGCATCCGTCCGTACTGGTCGAAGCCGCCCATCTGCTCGTTGAGGTCGAGGAACTCCTCGACGTCGATCGCCCCGGACTCCAGCGCCCCCAGCCCGTATTGCACGCCCGTGTTGTCGTAGGTCGGGCGGGCGCGTCCCGTGTCGGGGTCGACGCCGACCTGGTTGACGAGGTAGTCGCCGAGCGCACAGCTGACACCGTCGGGGTTGGTGTCGGGGTCGAACCAGTCCTCCGGCGGGATGATCGCCGGGCACCCGGTCGTGGCATCGATGCGGTTGGCGAAGAACAGGACCCAGGCCGAGCACACGCCGTACAACTGGTGACCACCGATCGCCCTGGCCTGCGCCGTCGTCAACGTCGATCCGTCGGCCGACTGCAGGTAGCGGTCGAGGAGCAGGCAGTCGGGCGGCCCGGCGTTGGTGACCGAGTCGGCGTAGCTGATCACCGGCAACAACCCGTCGAGGATGCCCGGGTAGGCATTGGTGATGGTGTACTGCATGATCGCTCCGCCGGAGCCGCCGAGACCGATCGTGTGCGTCACGGGCCCGTACACCTCGACCAGACGCTCCTTGGTCATGGCCGCCGATTCAGCAGCGATGACCGGGTGACAGTTGGTCTCGTTGACGAGCAGGCTGTTCGAGGCGACCGCGTAGCCACGGGCGAGGGCCTCGGCGTTGAGCACCCCGGCGGTGGCGTTGCCCTGGTGGTACCCGACGTTGCACCCGCCGCCGAACGTCATCACCACCTTGCCGTTCCAGCCGGTCTCCGCGCGGGCGGGTGACGGCTCGAGTCCGTCGTAGAGGGCGGCGATCTCGTAGATGCCGCGGTTGATCACGCCTCGTTCGAGCCGTACGACGAACGGCAGCGTCTCGCCGTCGACAACGACCTCGGCGGCGTCGGCCGGGGACGCCGACGGGTCGTCGAGCGGCATCCAGTCGGCGCCGACGGTCTGGTACAGGTAGCTCACCTGCGTCGGGGCGAAGCAGTGCTCGTCGAGCGCCGGTCCCAACCCTGCCGCGTCGGTCTCGCAGTAGAACGGTTCGACGTGGCTCCCCGACAAGAGTGGCCCCTCGATCGGGCGGTTGACGAGCACCGTGCTGTCGGTGCGGCCCGGCCAGAACCAGTGGAAGCCGGACCCGACCGAGGCGCGCAACCACGTGATGCCGACCCCGAGATCCGAGACGAGGCCGCGCCACCGCCCGGGCTCGACCTCGATGAACGCGTCCGACACGTTCCGTCCGCCGGCCCGGACGCGCGGCTGGCGCGCACCGCCCGGGACGACGACGTCGACGAGCGCATCCCCGCCGGTGACCCTCGACGGCTCGGACGACACGACCTCGATCGACAGCCGGCCCCCGGCACGCTCGGTCTGACCCGCCCCGGTCGCCGTCGGCGTGGCGAGCACGGTGCCGGCGGTGATGGCGGCGACGACCGCGAGCGCCCAACGATTCCCCATGATCCGAAACCCCCCAATGGCGTGCGATCGGGTCGACGCCTCGGCCAACGGTACGTGTCGGGCCGTACGTGGTCAACCGCCGATCGGCCCGAGTGCGAGCGGTCGCCCGGTCGCGGCTCGATGCCGCAGCGGTGACGGGGCCGCCGGGGTACGGCGATCCTCCTGGGACACGGGAGCGCGGCGGCGATACCGTGGGAAGCCATGTCCAGTCCGCAGTCCGACGCGCCGGCGACCTCGCCGGAGACGGCGGCGATCACGGCCGGTCGCGCCGAGAGCGGCACGTCGCTGGCGCCGGCGCTGTGGGCATCGAGCACCTGGCAGTCGTCCGGGCTCGACGACGCCCATCGGCGGGCGACCAGCGTCCGCCATGGCGATTTCTACAGTCGCTACGCCAACCCGACCGTGCGCTCGTTCGAGGCCGCCGTCGCCGAGCTGGAAGGGGCCGAGGACGCACTGGCCTTCGCGTCGGGCATGGGGGCGATCGCCGCCACGGTGTTCGGCCTGTGCTCCACCGGGAGCCACGTGGTGGCCCAGAAGCAGCTCTACGCCGGGACATTGGCCTTCCTCCAAGGTCCGTGCCGCAGGTTGGGCATCGACGTCACCTTCGTCGACGTCACCGAGCCGGGCGCGTTCACGGCGGCGGTCGAGCCGGGCCGCACGATGCTCGTCGTCGCCGAGACACCGTCCAACCCGCGGCTCGAGCTCGCCGACCTCGACGAGCTCGGATCGATCAAGGGTCCGTTCACGCTCGTCGACTCCACGTTCGCCACGCCGCTCGGCCAGCGGCCGCTGGAGCACGGTGTCGACCTCTCCCTGCACTCGGCCACCAAGGGCATCGCCGGCCACAACGACGCCACGCTCGGCGTGATCTCGGGCGAGTCCGATCTGCTCGACGAGATCTGGGCGTACGCGGTGCTGCACGGGGCGACGCCGTCGCCGTTCGATGCGCTCAACGCCCTTCGTGGCATCCGCACCCTCGGTGTGCGCACCCGCCACCAGAACGAGACGGCGCGGTCGCTGGCGGTGATGCTGGCCGACCACCCCGCAGTGCGCGCCGTGCACTATCCGGGCCTGTCCGAGCATCCCCAGCACGACCTCGCCACGAAGCAACTGCGCCAGTACGGCACCGTGTTGTCGATCGAGCTGGCCGACCGCGACGCAGCGGCCGCCTTCCTCGACCGGATCCGCGTCGCCAGGTGCGCCACCTCGCTCGGCGGCCCGGAGACGCTCGTGTGCCACCCGGCGACGTCCACCCACGCCAGCCTCACGGCCGACGAACAGCGCGAGTGCGGCGTGTCCGATGGACTCCTGCGGGTGTCGGTCGGGCTCGAGGACACCGCCGACGTCGTCGCCGACTTCGAGACCGCCCTCGCCCCCGCGGCGACCTGAGACCTGGGACCCCGACCGCTACGGCGCGGGGTGCTCGGCGTCCTCGCAGGGGTGGCACTCGACCTGCAGCGTGGAGTGGTCGATGGCGTAGTCCGCCAGCAGCACACCGTTCAGGCGGTCGACGACGTCCTGCGCATCGTGCACGCTGCGCGAACCGTCGACCACGACGTGGGCGGTGACGCTGAGCGAACCGCCGCCGAGCGGCCGCAGGTGGAGGTGATGCACGCGCTCCACCCCCGGCTGTCCGGCGAGCGTGTGCCGCACGGCGTCGGCCGACACGCGGTCGGGAACCCGGTCGAGCAGCACACCGATCGCATCGCTGGCGACGCGCCAGGTGCTCCACAGCACCGCCGCCGACAGGACGAGCGACGCGACCGGATCGATCCACGTCGGACCACCGGCCATCAAGCCGACGCCCGCACCGACGACGATCACCGAGCCGAGCAGGTCGGTGATGAGGTGCAACCTGGCCGCGCGCAGCGACATCGCCTCGTCGCCGTGCCCGTGACCCACGAGTAGGACGCCGGCGCCGTTGACCGCGATCGCGACGAGTCCGATGGCGATGACCGCGCCGCCCGACACCGCCTCGGGTTCGAACAGCCGGCGCACGGATTCGAACACGATCCAGACGACCGAGCCGAGCAGGAGCAGGGCGGACAGCGCCCCGCCCAGGGCGTCCGACTTCGCCCGGCCGTAGGTGAACGACACGTCGGCGGGAGCACGGGCCATCCGCAGCGCGATCAGTGCCGTGATCAGGCCGAGCGCGTCGACCGCCTGGTGTGCGGCGTCGGCCAGCACCACGACCGAGCCGATCATCAGACCGACGACGATCTGGACGACACCGAACCCGACGTTGAGCACCGAGGCGGCCGTCAGACGCGCCACGGATGCGTCGGCAGCGACCCGACCGTGATGATGGTGAGCAGCGTCGTGACCGTGCTCGGCCGACAGGTGCGGATCCTTCTCGCTCACCGAGAATGAGGGTAACGGAGGCGTGATCCGGCCGCGATCCGGGGATACTTCCCCCATGGCCGACCGCTTCGACGTCCGCGACCAGCCCGCCCGCTCCCGGTACGAGCTGACCCGCGACGACGAGCTCATCGCCTGGGCCGACTACACGGTCGCAGGAGACACGCTCGTCGTCCCCCACGTCGAGACGGCGATGCAGCATCGCGGCCAGGGCAACGCCGAGCGGTTGATGGACGGCGTGGTGCAGGACCTGCGAGCCACGGAGCGGTCGATCCGCCCGGTCTGCCCGTACGCGGTCAGCTACCTCCGCGCCCGCCCCGACACGCACGACCTCGTCGCCGGCTGACGCGATCGTCCGGCGACGCCGGTCGCCGACCCCGGCCGCGGTGCGTCACGCCGAGCGGGAGAGACGACGGAGTGGTGGCTCGGTCTTCGGCGGCTGCTTGCGCGGTGGAAGCTCGCCGAGCAGCCGGGTCGTGATCTCGGTGATCTCGGCCACCGCCCGCTCGAATGCCTCCTCGGTGGCCGCAGAGGTCTTCTGGACCCCACTGACCTTGCGGACGTACTGCCGCGCACCCGCCTCGATCTCCTGATCGGTGGCGGGGGGTTCGAGCCCCCGGAGGGTGGTGATGTTCCGGCACATGACGACCTCCCCTGGTCGTTGGGCGCGATCAGGAATAGAAGGGGTTCTCGCCGGTGGAGTGGTCGGTGAGGTCGCGCACCCGCTCGACCTCGTCGATCGCCTCGACGAGCATGGTCTGCACGCCGTCGAGCATCGTCATCTTGCTCATCGAGCACCCGTGACAACCGCCGCCCATCGTGAGGTAGGCGGTGCCGTCGCCGTCGTGGCCGACGTAGGTGACGAAGCCGCCGTGCGACGCGAGCGCAGGGTTGACCTCGCCCGAGATCATGGCCTCGATCTTCGCCGACAGCTCGTCGTCGGCGGTGAGTCCCTCGACGTCGGGGGCCGCCGGGCGGTTCGGGTTGCGGATGACCAGGCCCTGCGTGGCGGTGAAGTCGAGCGTGGCCCCGGTGAGCACCTCGACGTCGTCGCCCGGGATGATCACCTTCAGGCCGTCGTGGGTCCGCACCTCGTCGGTGAACGACGCCTTGAGGAACTCCTCGAACGACAGGTCGTAGCGGAACTCCTCCCCCGGCTGGGAGGCGATCGCCAGGCGGAGCCCGAGGGTGTCGCCGTCGGCCTCGTCGTCGCGCAGCTCGAGCAGGTGCTCGATCGCCTCGGGGGTGACCGAGATGATCGGTTCACTGCTCGGCGAAGCGTCGGCGGTGCGATCGGCCATTGCTTCGAGGGGGCTCATGGACGTCAGGCTACCGGCCGGCACCGACGAGACCGAGGTGGGTGTCCCGCGCAGGCCCGAGCAGACCCGAGCAGGTGGGACGTCGGCGCACCTCCCTATCATCGGCGGCGTGGAGGAGGGCAGCAGGAAGGCGATCGTCGCTGCGTTCCTGGCCAACCTCGGAATCGCCCTCGCCAAGTTCGTCGGGTTCGCCCTGACCCGCTCGGCGAGCATGCTCGCCGAGGGGATCCATTCGCTGGCCGACACCGGGAACCAGGCCCTGCTGTTCATGGGCGGACGTCGCGCCGCTCGACCGGCGAACTCGATCCACCCCTACGGACACGGCCGCGAGCGGTATTTCTGGGCGTTCGCCGTGGCGTTGGTCCTGTTCTCGATGGGCGGGCTGTTCGCCCTCTAGGAGGTGATCGACAAGTTCCGCAACCCACACGAGCCCGACGATCTGGGCATCGCCATCGCGATCCTCCTGGTCGCCCTCGTGCTGGAGGGGCTGTCGCTGCGCACCGGGATGGCCGAGTCGCGGCGGCTGAAGCCGGCCGGCATGAGCTGGTGGGGCTTCATCCATCGCACCAAGCAGCCGGAGCTCCCCGTGGTGCTGCTGGAGGACAGTGGGGCGTGCGTCGGGCTGCTGTTCGCCATCGGCGGGGTCGTGATGTCCGCCGTCACGGGCGACGCCCGCTGGGACGCGCTGGGATCGATCGCCATCGGTCTCCTGCTGATCGCCATCGCCGTCGTGCTCATGCTGGAGATGAAGAGCCTGCTGATCGGCGAGGGCGCGGCACCCGACGTGTCGGCCGCGATCGGCGCGACGATCGAGTCGACGCATGGAGTGACGAAGCTGATTCACGTCCGCACCGAGCACCTCGCCCCGGACGAGATCCTCGTCACCACGAAGGTGGAGCTCGAACGGACGCTGAGCTACGCGGAGGTCGTGGCCACGATCGACCGCATCGAGGACGCCGTTCGGGCCGCCGTGCCGCAGGTCGCGATCATGTACGTCGAGCCCGACATCTTCCGCGCCGACCGGGCCTGAAGCGTCGCCGGCGGGGCACGGTGTGGCCAGGTTCACGCCGGCCCCGTTCATGTGGAGTTCACCAATCGCTGGCAGGATGCGGCACTGCGGATCCTGGTGACCAACGACGACGGCATCGACTCGATCGGGCTGCACCGGCTGACGATGGCGATGTGCGACCTCCAGGGCGACCACGAGATCGTCATCGTCGCCCCCGACAAGGAGTACTCCGGCGCCGGCGCGGCGATCGGGGCGCTGCACCTGATGCAGCCCGAGGTCCACCGCACCCGCGTCAACGGGCTCGAGTCGGTGGAGACCTGGACCGTCGGCGGTCCGCCGGCACTGTGCGTGATGTTCGCCCGCCTCGGCGCGCTCGGACCGGCGCCCGATCTCGTGGTCTCCGGCATCAACCCGGGGGCCAACGTCGGCCGCGCCGTCTACCACTCCGGCACCGTGGGTGCCACGCTCACCGCCCGCAACGGTCGGATCTCCGGTGTCGCCGTCAGCCAGTCGGTGTCGGGCTTCGGCGTGGAGGGCCAGGGCTGGGACGACATGATCGCCGATCAGCGCTGGGACACCGCGGCAATCGTCGCCCGACACTTCGTCCAGGCCCTGGTCGACGACCTGCCCGCAGAGCCGATCGTCGCCAACATCAACGTCCCCAACCTCGAGGTCGACGAGATCAAGGGGTGGCGGCACGCCGAGATCGGGGTGATGCCGCCCCGCTCGATGACCAAGGCCCGACTCGAGCCGATCGCCGGACACGACGAGGCCTACACGGTCGAGATGGAGTGGGGCGACGCGCTGACGTTGCCACCCGACACCGACACCGGCGCGGTGGAGCGCGACGAGGTCGCGATCAGCTTCCTCACCCGGCTGGAGCACCACGACCGGCCGGACGTGAAGGCGACCGCCGCGGCGCTCGACGAACTGCTCACGACGTGACGACCCGCGACGAGGCGGTGGGCGTGGCGCGCGACTACCTCGCGGCGCTGAGCGGCGACGACCCCGATGCCGTCGCCGACCTCGTGTCGGCCGACTTCGTCAACGAGCACCTCAGCGCGTTGGGGGCGGGCTGCACCGGTCGGGAGGAGTACCGCCGGCGGCTACCCGGGTTCTTCGCCTCGCTGCCCGACCGCACGTACCGCGTCGTCGACGTGGTCGCCGAGGAGCGGCAGGACCGCACCGAGGTCGTCGCCCGCTACCAGCTGACCGCCACGCCCGACGGCACCCCGATCGACATCGGCGGTGTCATGTGGATCACTGTGCGCGACGGTGCGATCGCCGAGCGCGTCGACTGCTGGGACGGCGTCCACTTCCTGCGCCAGACCGGCCACGACGTCTGACCGGGTCGCCCTCGCCGGCGGGCCCGGAACGGGGTCGCTAGGGCTGCCAGAGCTCGGTGTCCGGGTGGAACTGGCTCCAGGCGAACCAGAACGCTTCGTGTGCCGGGAGCTCGCCGCCCGACACGACGTCGACCGCCCGCAGGCCGTCCCCGTCGGCGACCAGTTCGACGCCGCCGGACCGCACCGGCCCACCTGCCTCCAGCACCGCGCTCGCGGTGTCGGACGGGAACGCGATGACGGTCCCGTCGCCGCGCAGCACGCCGACGACCAGCTCCTGCTCGGGCAGCCGGACGTCGACCGCGCCGACGGGGAAGATCGGACCGTCGTCGTCGCGCCCACGAAGTGGGTCGTCCGGATAGTCGCGGCCGATGCCACCGTCCTGGGCGATGATCGCCGTGTCGGGATGCTGTTCCTTCCAGGAGCCCCACGTCGACCTCACGACCGTCACCTCCTCGAGCTGCACACCGTCCTCCCTCAGCGGCCCGGTCACCGCCTCACCGGTGAACGTGTCGAACACCGACTGCGAGTCGAGGTCGTACATCACCTTGTTGGAGCGCGACAGGAGTCCCGAGGTACGCAGGACGAGGTCGGTCTCACCGTCGACGTCGTCGGTGCGGAACGCCTGCGCCGATCCGCACAGCGTGCAGTACGGGACGCCGAACCGGCGGTCGCCGAGCGTCAGGTTGAACATCTCGTGGACCTCCGCGATGTTCTTCGGGATCGCCAGCGCCTCGTCGCTCTCGACGAGCCCGAAGACGATGCCGTCGTCGGGGAACCAGGCGCCGCCTGCCGCATCGGTGGTCACCGGGTCGTCCAGCGCCGGGATGCAGCCCCGCGGGCAGCCCGCGGGGTCGCCGAGCGGTCGATCGTCGATCAGCACGCCGCCCCAGTTGAGGTAGCGCCAATCGATCGCCGCGTCCGGGTCGCGCAGCAACGCCTCCCATGCCGGCTCGACCCGGGTCAGGAGCTCGATCTTGTCCTCGTCGTAGCCGGGGTACGCCGGGGTGTCCCACGCGATGAGGTGGTTGGTGGTGGACAACCATGGGCTCAGCGCGAGATCGGGGTCGCCGTCGAGCGGGACACCTGTCACCTGCTCGAAGGCGGCGAGCACGTGGGCACCATCCTCGCCGCCGAAGAAGCGCAGGAGGTCGGCGAGGAACCAGGCGTGGCGGGCGTCGCCCACGCTCGCGATGGCCCCGACCGAGGCGGTCTCGAACCGGCCGTCGCCGATCGCTGTGAGTACCTCGTCGATCGCCGCAGCGGCCTCGGGCACGGCGTCCTCCGTCGCGTCCGGAGCGTCCGGCGCGTCCGGGTAGCGGTACGGCGCCGGTCGCTCGGGTGCTGTCGCCGACGTCGACGCCGGCCCGGAATCGTCGGTCGACGCGTCGGTTGTTGCGGTCGACCCGGATGCATCCGCTGCCGAGGAAGCGTCCTCGACGGCGTCGTCAGCCCCGCCCGCACAGGACGCGGCCATCACGACCAGGGATGCAACGAGAGCGGCCCGGCGGGCGCCTGCCATCCACATGCCCGCCAACGGTACGAACGGCGCGCGTCGACGCCGGCGCGGATCTGCGCAACTCCTGAGAAACTTCGCTTCCCGGTGGCGCGCGGGGTCGTCGGCGCGGCAGCATGACCGCATGACCGACCAGGCCAGCACCGATCCCGACGAGCTGCCGACCGACGCCGAACTGCGCGAGCGGCTGACGCCGCTGCAGTACGAAGTCACCCAGAACGCCGGCACCGAGCGTGCCTTCACCGGCATCTACCACGACTCGAAGGACGAGGGCACGTATCACTGCATCGTCTGCGACGAGGCGCTCTTCTCCTCCGACACCAAGTACGACTCGGGGTCGGGGTGGCCGAGCTTCTACCAGGCGCTGTCATCGGAGAAGGTCGTCACGAAGGAAGACCGCTCCTATGGCATGGTCCGGACCGAGGCGATGTGCGCCCGGTGCGGCGCCCACCTCGGCCACGTCTTCCCCGACGGGCCGGCGCCGACCGGCGACCGGTTCTGCATGAACTCAGCGTCGCTCGACCTCAAGACGCGCGACGCCGCCGGCGCCGACTGACCCGGCCGCTCGCCGACCGATCTCCCGCCGACCTCGCCGAGGTGCCCGAATGAGCCGCGCCACCGACCTCCGCCAGCGCTTCCGCCACCTGCACACGTCGCCGCCCGACGCTCCGACGCCCGGCATCCTCGTGATGCCGAACCCGTGGGACATCGGGTCGGCCCGAGTGCTCGAAGCCTCCGGCTTCCTCGCGCTGGCGACCACCAGCTCGGGCCACGCGGCGTCGCTCGGACGGACCGATCAGCACGTGCGCCGCGACGAGCTGGTCGAGCACGCAGCAGCGCTCGCCCAGGCGGTGGAGATCCCATTGAACGTCGACGCCGAGGACGGGCTCGCCGAGGATCCCGACGGCGTGCGTGAGACCTATCGGCTGCTCGCCTCGACCGACGCCGCAGGTGCGTCGATCGAGGACTTCGATCCGCGCGCCAGATCGATCTTCCCGCTCGAGGTGGCCGTCGAGCGCGTGGCTGCCGCCCGCGCAGGGTGCGGCGAGATGGTGCTCACGGCGCGCTGCGAGAACCACCTGTACGGCGTCGGCGATCTCGACGACACGATCCGCCGGCTCGTGGCCTACCGCGACGCCGGCGCCGACGTCGTCTACGCGCCGGGCGTGCGTGCACCCGAGGGGATCGGGCGCATCGTCGCCGACGTGGGCATCCCCGTCAACGTCCTCGAACAGCCCGGGGTGCCGAGCGTTCCCGAGCTGGCCGAGTTGGGCGTAGCGCGTGTCTCGACGGGCGGGGCGATGGCGTGGGTCGCCTACGGAGCGACGGCAGCCGCAGCCCGCGAGTTGCTCGACAGCGGCACCAGCGACTACTTGTCGCACATGCTCTCCGACGAGTTGAAGACCGAGGCACTCGGGGTCCGCAGGTGATCGCCGAGTGGGGTGACGCCGAGCTGCAGCTCACCGACCGGGTCAGCGTGCTGATCGGCGACGAGAACGGCAAGTACCCGTCCGGCAACTCGCTGCTGGTGCGCGGCGACGGGGAGAGCGTGGTGATCGACCCGTCGGTCAGCGTCGTCGCCCGCGGAGGCGCCCCGCTGCCGATCGACGCCGTCATCAACAGCCACGGTCACGAGGACCACATCGCCGGGAACGGGTTGTTCGCCGACGCCCGCATCCACATCCACGACGAGGACCTGCCCGCCGCGCGCAGCCTCGAGGGGTTGCTCGGCATCTACGGCTACGGCGCCGACGTGAACGCGACGTTCGGCCAACACCTGCTCGACGAGTTCCACTACACGGCGCGCCCCGACGCGCACGGGTTCGGCGACGGGCATGTGTTCGACCTCGGTGGGATCAGCATCGAGGCGGTCCACCTGCCGGGTCACACGCGCGGCCACTCCGGGTTCCGGATCGATTCGGTGTTCTTCCTGTCCGACATCGATCTCACCGGGTTCGGCCCGTACTACGGCGACGTCTGGAGCGACCTCGACGACTTCGAGGCCAGCCTCGTGCAGGTGCGCGACGAGGTCGCCGACCACTACGTGACGTTCCACCACAAGGGCGTCATCGACGGTCGCGAGCAGTTCCTGACGATGCTCGACGACTTCGCCGCCGTGATCCCGCGCCGCCACGAGGCGATGCTCGAGTTCCTGTCCGAGCCGCGCACCCTCGACGAGATGGCGACCCACCGGTTCATCTACCGCCCGGGAGTCACCTCGTCGTTCGCCGACTCGGTCGAGCGGCGCAGCGCCGACCTGCACGTGCAGCGGATGCTCTCGCGCGACGAGGCGGTCGAGGTCGAGCCCGGCCGCTTCCAGCGGGTCTGAGCCCTCGCCTCACGCGGGCCGGGGCGCGAGCGCGAGGATCGCGGGATGAGTGACACCCCGGACTTCTCCACCCTGCGCGTCGAGGTCGACGAGCGCATCGGTCGGCTCACGCTGGCGCAGCCCGACAAGCTCAACCCGCTCGGGACGACCACGCTCGGCGAGATCGCCCGGGCGGCCGCGTGGTTCGACACGACGGGCGCATCGGTGGTGATCGTCACCGGAGAGGGACGTGGCTTCTCGTCCGGGTTCGACCTGCGGGAGTTCTCCGGTGGCGGGGGGAGCGCCGACGCCGGGCGCCTGATGGCCGAGGCGATGGACGCCATGCGGGCCCTGACGATCGCGGCCATCAAGGGGCCCTGCGTCGGAGGTGGGCTCGTGCTGGCGGCGGCGTGCGACCTGCGGATCGCCGCCGACGACACGCGCTTCTCGATCCCCGAGGTCGACCTGGGCATCCCGCTGGCGTGGGGTGGGATCCCCCGCCTGGTGCGCGAGATCGGTCCGGCGTTCACCCGCGAGCTCGTGCTCACGTGTCGTCCGTTCGACGCCGACGAGGCCCGGTCGCTCGGCTTCGTCAACCGCGTCGTGCCGCGCGCCGACCTCGAGCAGGCCGTCGACGAACTGGCTGCGCAACTCGCCCGCAAGGCGCCGTCGGTGGTCGCCACGACCAAGCGTCAGGTGAACGAGGCGACCGAGCAGATGGCCTCCACGCAGGGCGCCTGGGCCGATGCGATCGCCCTCGGGGCCGCCCTCGCCGATCCCGAAGCCCGCCGCGCCGCCAAGGAGTACCTCGCCACGAAGGGCCACTGAGGCGCGGTCAGCCGAGCAGGTCGGTGGTGACCTGGTGCCAGAGCTGGGTGGTGAGGGCGAGTGACTCCACGTCGATGCGCTCGTCGTGGCCGTGGAACCGGGCGCCGAAGTCGGCGGCGTCGAGCGACGGGCTGAACAGCCCGGCGCCGTAGGCGATCGAACCCATCTCGCGGAACACCCGCGCATCGGTGAAGCCGACCGACAGCTGCGGCGTCAGCCGGGCCGTCGGGAACGGGGTGTTCACCGCCCTGCCGAGCGCCTCCCACAGCGGGTTGTCAGTACGGCTGATCGAGGCCCGATCGTTCATCAGCGGCTCGATCTCGACGACGTCGTACAGCTCGCCGAGGGCGGTGCGCAGGTGTGCGTCGACCTCGTCAGGACCCTCCCCCGGCAGCGTCCGCACGTCGACCTCGACGACGACCTTGTCGGGGATCACGTTCACCTTCATGTCGTCGCCGGCGACGAGGTTGGGCGAGAAGGTGGTGTGCGTGCAGGCATGGAGGTGTGCCGCCGCCGGCACCGACGGGAAGTCGTCGAGGAGCGTCACGAGCCGGTCCGGGTCGAGCAGCGCGGCGCGCAGGTCGTCCGGCAGGTTCATCGTGTCGACGCGCTCGCGCCACAGCTCCGTCATCATCGGGGCCGGGCGATAGTCGGCGATGCGCGCCACCACCTGCGCGGCGAGCACCAACGCGTTCGACTTGCGGAACGGCATCGAGCCGTGCCCGGGTGTGCCGCGCACGGTGAGGCGGCGCCAGGCGACACCGCGCTCGCCGACGTTGACCCCGACGTACGGTGCGTCAGCCGGACCGCTGTGGAGCCCGCCGTTCTCGGTGAGCACGTAGTCGGCGCGGATCGCGTCGGGATGATGATCGGCCATCCAGCGCGCGCCGTGGGCGCTCCCGGCCTCCTCGTCGGCGACCGCGAAGTAGATGAGGTCGCCGTTCGGCCGGAAACCACTCGCCGCGAGGCGGCGGACGGCGACGGCCATCGAGGCGGTGATGTTGAGCATGTCGACCGCTCCGCGGCCCCACACCTCACCGTCGATCAGCTCACCGCCGAACGGGTCCTCCCGCCACCCGTCCTCGTTCACCGGGACGACGTCGGTGTGGCCCATCAAGCACAGGCTCGGTGCGTCCGGGTCACTCCCGGCGATGCGTCCGACGATCGACACCCGCCCCGGCGTCGGCTCGTACCGCTCGACGTCGATACCTGCGCCTTCGATCACCGTCTGCAGGACATCGGCATTGCGCACCTCCTGGCCCGACTCGGGCGTGCCGTCGTTGACGCACCGGTTGCGGATCAACGTCTGGAGGAGTTCGACCGTCTCGGCGGTGGCAGCGTCCATGGCCGGAGTCTCGCACCTGCACTCCGTGCGGGCCCACCGCGAGGACGGTCGTCGCCGTCAGCGGGCCTGGAGGGCGCGGGCGATCTTGGCGGCGCTGACGTTGCCGCGGGCGCCGATCGGCTGGGCGAACGTGGCGACGCGCAGCTCCTCGAGCTGCCAGCGCACGGCGGCCAGTTGGGGCGTGATCGCACCTGACCCGAGGGCGTCGATGATCCGGGCGTAGCGGGACTCGAGCGCCGTGACCTCCTCGATGCGGGCGACGTCGCGCTCGACCGCACCGCCGAGGTGCTCGAGGCGGTAGTCGATCGCCCGTACGTAGCGTTCGACATCGCCGAGGCGATCGATCCCCGCCGACGCCACGAAGCCGGCGCGGACGAGCCGACCCAGATGGGCGTTCGCGTCGTCGACGGTCGTGGCGAGCGCCGGCGCGCGCAGCTTCGCCAGCCGTCCGGCGACGCGGCCGGCGGCGACGACGATCGAGACCGCCCCCGTGAGCGCCGCGCGGGTCAGGCCCGGGCTCGCTGCGCGCACGTGTGTCCGCAGCGCCTCGTACTCGTCCCGGCTCCACGGCAGGCGCTCGCCGTCCATCGCCGCGTCCACGGCCGCGAGGATGCAGTCGTCGACGAGCACCCGCAGCGGGATGTCGGCGCCGGCGAGTGCGAGCTGCCCGGCGCCGGTGATCAACCGTTCGACGCTCGCCACGGACGGCGCCGCCTCGAGCACGAGCAGGCGGCGCACACCCCCGCGCATCGCCCGCTGCTGCAGTTCTTCGCTGCTCACCACCCGCAGTGCGACGCTCTCGCCCACGTCGAGCAACGTCGGGTACGCCAACACACCGAGCCCGTCGCCGCCGGCACCGGTCTGCACCACCTGCGGGAGGTCGCCGAGGTCCCACGTGGTGATGCCACGCCGCTCGGCCACCGGTGCGGCGGCGGCGATCGACGCGCGCACGCGATCGGCCAGCCGGTGTTTGATCGCGGCGAGGTCCGTCCCGACGTCGCACACCTCGCCGGCGGCGTCGGTGACCACGAAGTGCATCCGCAGGTCGTCGGGAACGGTCTTGGCGTCGAAGTCGTCGGGACCGACCCGTACGCCCGACGCGTCCGTCACGGCAACCGCCAGCGCATCGACCAGGCGGCCGGCGGGGCCGGGTGGCAGCCGGGCGAGGGCATCGTCGACGGTGGCGCCGAGCGGGATCATCTGGCGGCGCAACGACTTCGGCAGCGACCGCACGAGGGCGTCGACCAGATCGTCGCGGTAGCCGGGGATCTGCCAGTCGAACCCCTCGTCGCGGACCTGGTTGAGCGCGTCGAGCGGCACGTGCACCGTGGCACCGTCGAGCGGCTCACCCGGCGCGAACCGGTAGGTCAGCGGCAGCTCGATGTCGCCCTGCCGCCACATGTCGGGATAGGCGTCGAGGTCGAGCGATGCGTCGCTGTCGCGGATGATGTCCGCCGTGAGGTCGAGCAGCTCGGGGTGCGCCGCGCGCTCCGCCCGCCACCACGTCTCGAACTGCTGCGCGGTCGTCACGTCGCGGTCGACGCGGGCGTCGAAGAAGTCGAACAGCAGCTCGTCGTCGAGCAGCTCGGAGCGTCTGATGCGGTTGGTCATCTGGGCCATGCGGCGCACGAACTCGCGGTTCCGTTCGACGAAACCGTCCCGGACGTCGGGCGACGGCTCCCACTCGCCCTCGACGAGCGCCTTGGTGATGAACCACGCCCGCGCCGCATCGCGGTCGACGCGGTCGTAGCCGACGACGCGGTCGGTCACGAGCGGGACCCCGTACAGCGTCACACGCTCGGTGGTGACGGCGCCGCCTCGCCGGGGATCCCAGCGGGCATCACCGTGCGACCGTTTGACCAGGTGCGCGCCGAGGCGCTCGGCCCACTCGGGCTCGATGCCGGCCACGCGACGCGCCTGCAAGCGGTGGGTCTCCACCAGTTCCGCCGCCATCACCCACTCGGGCGGCCGGCGAGACAGCACGGACCCTGGGGCGATCGTGAACCGCGCCTGGCGGGCACCGACGAAGTCGCGGGTCGCCCGGTCGCGCACCCCGATGTGGCTGAGATGACCCGAGAGGATCGCCTGGTGCACGTGGTCGGCGTGGGCGTCGACCGTTCCCGGGCGGATACCCAGCGACCCTGCGACGCGCCGCAGCTGGCTGTACAGGTCGACCCACTCCCGGACCCGGAGATAGTTGATGAACTCGTCGCGGCAGAGCCGCCGGAAGCGGTTGCCCGACAGCTCGCGCTGGCGCTCGCGCAGGTGGTCCCAGAGCGCCACGATGGACATCAGGTCCGACCCCTCGACCTTGAAGCGGGCGTGGAGCTGGTCGGCGCGCGCCCGGTGCTCGGCCGGCCGGTCGCGCACGTCGCGGATCGACAGCGCGGCGGCGATCACCAACACCTCCCGGGTGCAGTTCAGCCGCTTCGACTCGAGGATCATCCGACCGAGGCGCGGGTCGATCGGCAGGCGGGCGAGACGCCGGCCGAGCTTCGTGAGGTCGCGCCCGCCACGGCGCGACCGCGCGCGGCGCCCGGTGGGCTCCGGGGCGATCGCCGCCAGCTCCTCCAGCAGCAGGTATCCGTCGCGGACCGACGCGGCGTCGGGAGACTCGACGAAGGGAAACCGGCCGACGTCGCCCAGCCCGATCGCCGTCATCTGGAGGATCACCGACGCCAGGTTGGTGCGCAGGATCTCGGGCTCGGTGAACTCGGGGCGCGCCGCGAAGTCGTCGTCGGAGTAGAGCCGGATGCAGATCCCGGGCGCCACCCGCCCGCACCTCCCGGCGCGCTGGTTCGCCGACGCCTGCGACACCGGCTCGATCGGGAGGCGCTGCACCTTCAACCGCTTCGAGTACCTGGAGATCCGTGCCGTGCCGGCGTCCACCACGTACCGCACGCCGGGCACCGTGAGCGAGGTCTCGGCGACGTTGGTGGACAACACGACGCGTCGGCCGCGGTGCGGCTGGAAGATCCGGTGCTGCTCCTGCGCCGAGAGCCGGGCGTACAGCGGCAGCACCTCGAGCTGCGGATCGTTCGTCGCCCGCAACGCGTCGGCGGCGTCGTGGATCTCGCGCTCTCCCGACAGGAACACCAGCACGTCGCCGGGGCCCTCGGCACCGAGCTCGTCGACGGCGTCGAGGATCGCCTGAACCTGGTCGCGCTCGTCGGGGCCGTCGGGGCTGTCCGCGCCGTACGGCCGGTAGCGCACCTCGACCGGGTACGTCCTGCCCGACACCGACACGACCGGCGCCGGCTCGCCGTCGGGCCCGGCGAAGTGCTCGGCGAAGCGCGCCGTGTCGATCGTCGCCGACGTCACGATGACCTTCAGGTCCGGCCGTTGCGGGAGCAGTTGCCGCAGGTAGCCGAGGATGAAGTCGATGTTCAGGCTGCGCTCGTGGGCCTCGTCGACGATCAGTGTGTCGTACGCCGACAGGGTCCGGTCGCGCTGGATCTCCGCGAGGAGGATGCCATCGGTCATCACCTTGATCGACGTGTCGTCGGCGACCGTGTCGGTGAAGCGCACGGTGTACCCGACCTCTCGGCCGAGCGTCGACCCGAGCTCCTCGGCGACGCGCTCGGCGATCGTGCGGGCGGCGACCCGCCGCGGCTGGGTGTGGCCGATCAGCCCGTCGACGCCGCGCCCGGCCTCGAGGCACAGCTTCGGGAGTTGGGTGCTCTTGCCCGACCCGGTCTCGCCCTCGACGATCAGCACCTGGTTGGCGCGGATCGCCTCGACGAGCTCGTCGCGACGCGCCGTGATCGGGAGCGCGTCGGGGTAGCTGAGGTCGTCGCGCGTGAACCGGCGCCGGGTCGCGGTCGGTGAGGACATCGACCACCCAGCATCGCAGCCCGCGGTCGGACTGCCTCGCGCCGATCGAAGGGCAATAGGTTCCGAGTCGGATGCAGTACCGCACGCAGGTGATGGTCGTGTTCGTCCTCGCGCTGTGCATGACGATCATCGACGGCACGATGGTCAACGTCGCGCTGCCGAAGATGGCCGACGACTTCGGCGTCCAGAGCACCGACATCGAGTGGATCGCCGTCGGCTACCTCCTCAGCTACGCGTCGGTGATCCCGGCGAGCGGCTGGCTGGGCGACCGGTTCGGCACCCGGCGCGTGTTCCTCGTCGGGCTGACGGTCTTCGTGGTGCTGTCGATCCTCTGCGGGATCGCCCAGACCCTGCCGCAGCTGGTCGTGCTGCGGATCCTGCAGGGTGCGGGCGGCGGCGTCCTCACGCCGATCGGCAGCGCGATGCTGTACCGGGCCTTCAGCCTCGAGGAGCGGGCGAAGGCGGCGATCGGGGTGCTCAGTGTGGCGGTGGTGGCGCCGGCGATCGGCCCGCTGCTCGGCGGGTTCCTCGTCGACTTCGCGTCGTGGCACTGGATCTTCCTCATCAACGGCCCCGTCGGCGCGGTGGCGATCACGTTGGCGGTGCTGTGGCTGCGCGAGGAGCGCCACGCGGAGCCGGGCCCGTTCGACGGCGCCGGCTTCGTGCTGTCCATCGCCTCGGTCAGCCTGATCCTCTACGCCGTGTCGTCCGGCCCGGACAACGGCTGGGCCTCGCCGACCACGCTCGGCCTGCTCGCGCTCGGCGTCGCCGCGGGTGTCGTGCTGATCGTCGTCGAACAGCGCAAGTCGCACCCGATGCTCGCGCTCCGGCTGTTCGCCGACCGCCTGTTCCGCACGGTGAACCTCGCCGCCGTCACCATCTACATGGGCTTCTTCGGCATGATCTTCGTCCTGCCGCTGTACATGCAGACGCTGCGCGGCTACACCGCGTTCGAGTCGGGCGTGTCCCAGGCTCCGCAGGCACTCGGGATCTTCCTCCTCTCCAACCTGGCGGGCAAGCGCATCTACCAGGCCGTGGGTCCGCGCCGGCTGATGGTGTGGGGCTCGCTGGCGACAGCGGCGGTCACCTGTGCCTACGGCCTCACCGGTCTGACGACGCCCCTGTGGGCGATCTGCCTGCTGTCGTTCGCCCGGGGCATCGCCGTCGGACCGCTGTTCGTGTCCATCCAGACCTCGGTCTACGCCACGACGTCGAACGCCGACACCGGTCGCGCCACGTCGCTGTTCAACACACAGCGCCAGATGAGCTACGCCGCCGGGGTGGCCATGGCCGCCACCGTGATCGCCGCCCGGCTCTCCCGGGTTGGCGGGGACGCGGCACCGGCGGCCGACCGCCTCCAGGCGTACCAGTGGGGATTCTTCGCCTGCGGCCTGGTGATGATCCCGGCGATCCTCATCAGCCGGCGGATCCACGACGACGACGTCGCCGCCACGCGCGGCCTCGCGCCCGCCGCCGCCTGAGCCCCACCTGTCGCGACGGGGTCAGACCCCGATGTGACAGGTCCCCGCCGCGTCCGGGTCAGGTGGCGCGGCCGGCGAACTGGGCGTTGTAGAGCCGTGCGTACGCGCCGTCGGCGGCGAGCTGATCGTCGTGGCTGACCTGCTCCACGATCCGGCCGTCCTCCATGACGAGGATCACGTCGGCATGGCGGATCGTCGACAGCCGGTGGGCGATCACGAAGCTCGTGCGGTTCGCCCGCAGC
The DNA here is from genome assembly GCA_964350535.1 of uncultured Ilumatobacteraceae bacterium. Classification (GTDB taxonomy): domain Bacteria; phylum Actinomycetota; class Acidimicrobiia; order Acidimicrobiales; family Ilumatobacteraceae; genus CAYGLH01. The sequence goes on along the minus strand of CAYGLH010000005.1, from coordinate 144 downwards.
GCGTTCATCGCCTCCTGGATCAACACCTCGGTGCGGGTGTCGACCGAGCTGGTCGCCTCGTCGAGGATCAGGATCGACGGGTCGGCGAGGAATGCCCTGGCGATCGTGACCAACTGCTTCTCGCCCGCCGAGATGTTGTCGCCG
>CAYGLH010000004.1:29111-32422 GCA_964350535.1 uncultured Ilumatobacteraceae bacterium | reverse complement strand
AGATGGTCGGGTTGTGCGTGTCGTCCCAGGGCAGCGTCGTGGCCGCGCTGGAGGTGCCGCGTCACGAGGTGAGCAGCTACGGGGTGGTCGACCCCGCCGGTGAGCTGTCGCCCGACGGCGTGATCCCGGTCAAGGACCTCGTCGAGAAGGCACCGATCGAAGAGGCACCCAGCAACTACATCCTCACCGGCCGCTACGTGCTCACGGCCGACGCGTGGGACGAGATCGCGGCGCTCACCCCGGGCAGTGGCGGCGAGTTGCAGCTGACCGACGCCCTCCGTGCCCAGGCGGCCCGCTCGCCGTTCCACGCGGTCGTGTCCGACGTCGGCCGTCACGACACCGGCACACCGCTCGGGTTCCTCCTCGGCTCCCTCCGTCTCGGTCTCCGCGACCCCGAACTCGCCCCCGACCTCCGCAAGGCCCTCGCCGCCCTCACCTGAACCCGTCCGTCGCGTTCAGTGGCGGAGGAAGGTCGGCGGGAGATCGTGGGGGAGCCCGTACTCGTCGGCGTCGAAGGTGGCCTCGGCATCGCCGTCGTCGAACTGCCAGGTGCGGTCGCCGACGCGACGGTAGCGGTGGCGCACCGGGACGACGCCGAGGGTCTCGACGTCGATCGCCGCGGCGCGCAACTCCACGCCGTCGCCGACCTCCAGCTGGAGGCGGCGGATCGGGATGGTCGCGCTGAACGGCGTCGCCGCCAGGAACACGTCGGTGCAGCCGTCGAGGTCGGCGCGGTGGGCGCCGTTCATCTCGCCCCAGCGTCCCCCACCGTCGGTGCCGAGCCAGAGGTCGGGATCGGCGACGTCGCGGAACAGCAGGAACTGGCGCACCTGCCAGGTGGGCGAGAGGCGGATCACGTACGTGACCCGCTCGGCCGACAGCTCGCCGTGCGCGGTCCAGCCCTCGTTCTCCCAGCGCAGCGTGAGCTCCTCGCCGCCCGTGCCGTCGGCCCGGTTCCAGCGTGCCGTGTAGCCGTCGGCGGGAAAGGCGGCGAGTCGATCGGTCACCCCACCGAGGCTAGGACCACCAGCCGAGGCGCCACCTGTTACATCGGGGTCTGACCCCGATGTAACAGGTACGGTCGGGTCGATGAGGTCGCTGGAGGATGCGCAGTCGTTCGTGCTCGGGCAGTGTCCGCCGGCGGCCCCGACGACGGTGTCGCGGATGGATGCCACCGGGCTGGTGCTCGCCGAGGCGGTGGTGTCGGATGAGCAGGTGCCGCCGTTCGCCAACACCGCGGTCGACGGGTTCGCCGTGCGTGCCGCCGACGTCGCCGCGGTGCCGGTCGAGCTCGTCCTCGTCGGGGAGATCGCCGCCGGAGCAGCGCCAGATCGGCCGGTCGGGCCGGGCGAGGCGATCCGCATCATGACGGGAGCCCCGATGCCCGACGGCGCCGACGCGGTCGTGATGGTCGAGTACTCCGAGATGGTCGACGACCACACGGTGCGGCTGAGCGAGTCGGTCGACGCCGGTGCGGCGATCCGTGGTGCCGGCGACGACGTCCAGGTCGGTGACGAGGTGGTGCCGGCCGGCGTCCAGGTCACGCCGCCGGTGCAGGGCGTGCTGGCCACGGTGAACGCGCAGGAGGTCGCGGTGTACCCGCGACTGAAGGTGGCGGTGCTGTCGACCGGCGACGAGCTGGTCGACGACGGGTCGCCGCTCGAGCTCGGTCAGATCCGCGAGAGCAACAAGTCGATGCTCGTCGGACTCGTCGCCGAGGTCGGCTGCGAGGTCGTCGACCTCGGCGTCGTCGCCGACGACGAGGACGAGCTCGAACGGGTGCTGCGCGACGCCGCCCGCGACTGCGACGCGATCGTGTCGAGCGGCGGGGTGTCGATGGGCGACTACGACGTCGTCAAGGCCGTGCTCGGCCGCATCGCCGACATGACGTGGATGCAACTGGCGATCAAGCCCGCCAAGCCGTTCGCCTTCGGCAAGCTCGACGGGGTGCCGATCTTCGGCCTGCCGGGCAACCCGGTCAGCTCGCTCGTCAGCTTCGAGCTCCTCGCCCGCCCGGCGCTCCGGCGGATGATGGGTCACCGCCGGCTGACCCGCCAGGCGCTGGTCGCGGTCGCCGACGGCGATCTGTCGCGGCGCCCCGACGGCAAGGTGCACTTCATGCGCGTCACGGGTGAGTTCGGCGAGGACGGTCGCTACCACGTGCGGCCGGTCGCCGCGCAGGGGAGTCACCAGCTCACCGCCACCGCCACCGCCGACGCGATGGCGGTCGTGCCGGACGGCGACGGCATCGACGCGGGCAGCGAGGTGGCGGTCCTGCTCCTCCGCGGCGAGAGTTGAACCCGTATCATCGTCGTATGGGTGACGCGACGCACACGCCGCTGGTCGACCCCTTCGACCGTGTCATCGAGGACCTCCGGATCTCGATCACCGATCGATGCAACTTCCGCTGCACGTACTGCATGCCGGAGGAAGGGCTCGAGTGGCTGCGGCGCGACGAGGTGATGTCCTTCGAGGAGATCGAGCGACTGGCGCGGATCTTCGTCGAGCACTACGGGGTCCGGGGGATCCGCCTGACCGGTGGCGAACCGACCGTCCGTGCCCACCTGCCGGTGCTCGTGTCCAAGCTCGCTGCCCTGCGCGGCCCCGACGGACCCGTCGACATCGCCATGACCACCAACGCCGCCACGCTCCGACACAGCGCGGTCGGGCTCCGTAAGGCCGGGCTGCGGCGGGTGAACATCAGCCTCGACAGCCTGCAGCGCGAGAAGTTCCACGAGATGACCCGGCGCGACGAGCTCGATCGGGTGCTCGACGGCATCCAGGCCGCCAAGGAGGCCGGGCTCGACCCGGTGAAGATCAACGCCGTCATCGAGCGTGGCGTCAACGACGACGAGATCGTCGATCTCGCCACCTACGGGCGCGAGCAGGGCGTCGAGGTCAGGTTCATCGAGTTCATGCCGCTCGACGCCGACGGGCACTGGAAGAACGATCAGGTCGTCGGTCAGGACGAGATCGTCGCCACGATCGATGCTGCGTACCCGCTCGAACAGCTCCCGGCGCGCGGCGCAGCGCCGGCCGACCGATTCCGCTACCGCGACGGCGGCGGGACGATCGGCGTGATCCCCACGGTCACCAAACCGTTCTGCGGCGACTGCGACCGGGTGCGGCTCACCGCCGAGGGCAAGTTCCGCACGTGTCTCTTCGCCACCGACGAGCACGATCTCCTCGACCCGATCCGCAGGGGCGCCGACGACGCCGAACTGGCCCGCCGGATCGAGGCGGCGGTCGGCACGAAGTGGGCAGGCCACCGCATCAACCAGGTGAACTTCACCCGCCCCGCCAAGTCGATG
>CAYGLH010000004.1:27008-29101 GCA_964350535.1 uncultured Ilumatobacteraceae bacterium | reverse complement strand
CCGGTCCACGACCGTGGCCGCGGCCCGGCCGCGGGCCCTCGACCGGCTACGTTTCGTGAACGCATGAGTGATCTCTCGTTCACCCACCTCGACCCGCTCGGCCGGGCGCGCATGGTCGACGTCACGCCGAAGGAGCCGACGCACCGCCGGGCGGTGGCCCGGTGCAAGGTGTTCATGAAGCCCGAGACCACGGCGGCGATCGCCAACCGTGAGGTCAAGAAGGGCGACGTGCTGTCGGTGGCCCGGGTCGCGGGCATCCAGGCGGCGAAGCGCACGGCCGACATGATCCCGCTGTGCCACCCGTTGCTGGTCGGCAGCGTCTCGGTGAACTTCGAGATCGGCGACGACTTCGTCGCCATCGAAGCGCACGTCGACACCGTCGATCGCACGGGCGTCGAGATGGAGGCCCTCCACGCCTGCAGCACCGCCGCGCTCACCGTGTACGACATGTGCAAGTCGGCCGATCGCGGCATGGTGATCGGCGAGCTCGCGCTGTGGGAGAAGACCGGCGGCCGCTCGGGCACGTTCCGGCGGCTCGGCGACGGCACGACCGAGGCGGACGGGTGACGGCACGGCAACGAGCCGGTGAACGGGCTGTGACCCGCGGCACCGCGATGATTGCCCCTTCTGTAACAATTGTCGTAGAATCGTTATGAACAACTCACGGGCGACGCAACTGTTCCGTGGGACGTCCACCACCCACTGATTCACCACATGGCACAACTCGTACTCCTCGTCGTCGCAGCAGCCTGGGCAGCAGTCCTCATCCCCCCGATGTTGCGCTCGCGCGTCGAGAACCGACCGAACTCGTCCGTCACCGACTTCCGTCGCCAGCTCAACCGCCTGCAGAGCACGGCCACGCCGCCGCGCGGTTCGATGCGGGCGATGGGGCGCCCCTTGGCACAGTCGCCGCTGCAGCGACCCGCCGCCGGCGGCCGCCCGCGCAACGGGCGCCACGCCACCCTGCGCAGCGGTGCGCCCGCCAACGCGCCGGCCGCCCGTGCACCACAGGCCGTCGGCGCCACGAGCGCCCGCAGCGGTGCGGCGGAGCGCCCGCGGTACCGTTCGCACGGCGATCCGAGCGGCGGCCAGCCCCGCCCCGCGATGCCGCCGCATCCCGAGCGCCTCGACGAGCGTCCACCGGCTCGTCGCCGCCAGGCACCGCCGACTCGCGACCCGCGCAAGCAGCGTCGCACGAACGTCCTGTTCGCACTCGTGCTGGCCTCCGCGTGCTCGCTCTTCCTCGCCGCCACCACGTCCTCGACGGTGATGGTGTGGATGTTCGCCCTGTCGTTCCTCGGCTTGTGTGGCTACGTCTACCTCCTTGCCCAGATCCGCCAGCGCGGCACCGGGCAATGGGACGATCACTGGCTCGAACGCCACTGATCCGGGGCGGTGCTGCGGCACGTCCGCACCGCTACACTCCCGTACACAACTCGGGGCTATAGCTCAGTTGGTAGAGCGCATCGTTCGCAATGATGAGGTCAGGAGTTCAATTCTCCTTAGCTCCACTCTCCGAGGGATTCACGACGGAATTCACGATTCGCCGGTGTCGCCGACGCCCACCGGCACGGCGAACACCACGATGTTCTCCCGGTAGCTGCGCAGCTCGGGGTTGAACGATCCACCGCACGTGATCAGCACGAGCTCCTCAGGGCCCGTGCGACGCCAGATCCGTTCCTTGGGCAGCGCCAGCTTGCCGAACATGTTCCGTTCGACGACCTCGTAGTGGCGCACGCTCCCGTCGTCGAGGCGCAGTTCGATCTGATCGCCGGGCTCGACGGTGCCGAGGCGGGCGAACGGTCCGGTGGTGTCGTTCCAGGACACGTGGGCGGCGAGCACCGTGGCGCCGGCCTGGCCGGCGGTCGCGCCATGGCGATACCAGCCGATCTCGGTCTCGTCGGGGATCTCCAGCTGCCCGTCGGGCTGCAGGCCGATCGGCCGGATCGGGATCTGCGCGACGTCGATCGAGCTGATCTGGATGCCCACCGCCGAGGGTCGCGGCGCCGCCGCCGCCGCCAGCGCCGAGCGGCGCGGCCCGAGCTCGGGGAGCGGAACGACGGTGGGAGCGGTGGTGGGAGCAACGGTGGGAG
>CAYGLH010000004.1:12092-26908 GCA_964350535.1 uncultured Ilumatobacteraceae bacterium | reverse complement strand
GCCTCCGACACGTCGAGCACGACGTCGCCGCTGCCGGCGGTGCCCATCTGGCTCAGGCCGAGCGCGGCGAGCGCGAGGCCTCCGACGGCGGCGGCAGCAGCGACGGCGGACGCGCGGGATGCCCGCCACCTCCGAGAGGGGCGGGCATCCATCGCGTTCGTCGGATCGGAGCGGTCGGTGCTCAGCGCTCGACCTGCTGGCGACGCAGCATGACGGCGCCGCCGGAGATGGCGAACAGCACGAGCGCACCGCCGAACAGCAGCAGCGGGTCGACGCCGCCACCGAGCTCGTCACCGGTGTTCACCGCGGTCGGCTCGGGCGTGCCGTCACCGCCGGACTCGGTGCCCTCGGTGGCCAGCGAGCGCTCCTCGGTGTAGAAGGTGAACGTGCCGTCGTCGAGCGAGCCGACGGCGTAGACGATGAGGTTGGTGCCGGCCTGCAGCTCGACGGTCGGCACGTCGGCGATCGGGTCGCCGCCGGCCGGGGCGATCTGTGCCCCGGCGATCTCGCCGGCGGGCAGCTCGAGGTCGACCGAGTCGCCGTTGGCCGCGTTCTCGACCGGGCGGGCGTCGCCCAGCACCACGTCGACCGCCGGTGCGGCGGCGGCGTGACGGATCGTCAGCCTGCCGTTGCCCTGGGCGACCGGCGACGAGTCGTTCTCGAACGGGGTCAGGGCCGGCGTGCCCTCGGCATCGAGGTGGGCGACCACCGAGTAGGAACCGGAGGCCGGGACGTCGAAGCTGGCGACGGGGCCGATCACGACGTCCTCGGTGCCGGCGGCACGGACCTCGAGGTCGGTCAGGGTCTGGCCGGCGAAGGCGCTGATGTCCTGGACGGTGCCGGGCTCGAAGCCGGGGAGGACGACCTCACCGCCCGCGGCGACGTCGACCGTGGCACCGGGGATGCCGTGGACCAACGCGATGTCGGCTTCGGCCTGGGCGTCCACGATCGCCGGTACGGCGAGGAGGGTCGCAGCTGCGAGTGCGGCGGGCAAGAGCTTCTTCATGTTCGTTCCCTTTCGGAGTCGTCACCGGTGTCCCCCGGCTGCCGTACCTACGGAACGAACCCTCGACCTGGATGCACCGTCGAGGTGATTCAGCGGACTACCCCAGCGCGGTGCCCAGTCGGCGCTCGTCGCGCGATCGCAGCGCCGTGTTGACGCGCTGTCGTTCGAGCAGCTGGCGCTGGGTGGTGATCGACTGCTCGATCGGGTGCTCGGCGAAGAACGCCTGGACGTCCTCGAGGAGCTCGGGGGTGTTGAGCGACGTGATGCCGTCGATCATCCGCACGATCGAGTTCTTGGGGAACCGCTCGTTGGCGGTGTCCCAGCGGTCGCGGACGAACTCCCACGTGTCGGCGCCGCCGGCGCGGTTGTGCAGGGCGATGCGCAACACGAACGGTGCGTCCTGGGACTTCACGTCCGGACCCACGACGAACTCGCGGGTGCGCGCCAGCAGGGAGGGGTCGTCGACCTCGGCGAGCGCGTAGAGGTGGCGCAGCCGATCCTGGGGCGTCGCCGCGTCGACGTACCCCGACCGCAGCAGCTCATAGGTGTCGTCGTCGGCGTCGCTGGCGACGACGGTGATCGCCGCCGCAGCGAGCTCGGCGTCGACCGCCGACGGAGTGGTGCGCCAGCGCTCGTAGAGCGCGCGGCACCGCGTCCGGACGCCGTCGTCGGCGGCGAGCGCGCCGGCCGTGCGGGTCAGCAGGCCACGCAGCTTGCCCGTGAGGTCGTCCTCGCCGTCGGCAGGGTCGCCCAGCCGTTCGAGCGCCGGGACGACGAGCGCAGCGACGCGTCGCTGCAGGGCGCGGCGGGGGTCGCCGTCGACCAGCCGGCCGATGCCGCCGAGCGCGGTGACGATCGCCTGCCAGACCGCGTGGGCGTCCTCGTCGCCGAACCCCTCGAGGAACTCGAGCAGGTCGACCGACGACATCCGCCCGGCGACGGTGGCCGACCAAGCGTCGTCCACCAGGTTGTACCGCTCGAGCGTGCTCATCGAGGCGAGGACGTCGGCGTCGATCCGCGAGCGCAGTTCGTCGTCGTACGACACGCGGTAGAACCCGCTCCCGCCGGCGTTGACGATCGCTGCTGCGTCGGGGGAGGGAAGCGGAAGGTCGACGGGCCCGTCGCCCTCCAGCAACACCGTGGTGGTCTCGGCGCCGACGCGGATGTGGACGGGCACGAGCCACGTCGCGTCGCCGTGGTCGGCGTCGGGGTCGAACGCGAAGCGGGTCTGGGCGAGGCGGACGTGCGGGGAGCCGTCCACCGACACCGCCCCGGCGGTGATCAGCGGGTACCCCGGCTGCCAGATCCACGAGTCCATCATCCGGCGCACGGGCTCGCCCGTGGTCGCCTCGATGGCGTCCCACAGGTCGTTCGTCTCGGTGTTGCCGTACGAGTGCTGCGACAGGTAGTGACGGACACCGTCACGGAACCGCTCGGCACCCAGGTACTGCTCGAGCATCCGCAGCAGAGCGCCACCCTTCTCGTAGGTCAGGACGTCGAACATCCCCTCGCAGTCGGCCGGCGACTCCACCGGGTACTCGACGGAACGTGTGCTGTCCAGCGAGTCGGTCTCGAACGCTGCGGTGCGCGCCACCCCGAAGTTCGTCCACCGCTCCCAATCCGGACGGTAGGCGTCGGTCGCCGCCACCTCCATGAACGTGGCGAACGCCTCGTTGAGCCAGATGCCGTTCCACCAGCGCATCGTGACGAGGTCGCCGAACCACATGTGCGCCAGCTCGTGGGCCACGACGTCGGCGACGAGCGAGCGTTCGTGCTGCGTTCCCCGGTTGGGGTCGACGAGCAACAGGCTCTCGCGGAAGGTGATGCAACCCAGGTTCTCCATCGCGCCGGCGGCGAAGTCGGGGAGCGCGATGAGGTCGACCTTGGCGCCGGGGTAGTCGATGGCGTAGTACTCCTGGAACCAGCGGAGGCAGAACGTGGCGACGTCGAGCGCGAAGTCGGTCAGCTGGCCCTTGCCCGGGACGTGCACGACGCGCAGCGGGATCCCGTCGACATCGACGGTGGACGTGGTCTCGAGGTCACCGACCACGAAGGCGACGAGGTACGAGCTCATCTTCATCGTGTCGGCGAAGGTGCCGCCGGTGCGTCCGTCGCCGCTCGTCCGGGACGTCTCGGGAGAGTTGGAGATCGCCAGCAGCCCCTCGGCGACGTCGAGCGTGACGCCGAACACCGCCTTGAAGTCGGGCTCGTCCCAGCACGGGAACGCCCGCCGACAGTCGGTCGCCTGCATCTGGGTGGTGGCGATGACATGCTCGTTGCCGTCGTCGTCCCGGTAGGTGCTCTTGTAGAACCCGCGCAGCATGTCGTTGAGCACGCCCGTGAAGTCGATCTCGACGACGGAGTGGCCCGGGGCCAGGGCCGATGGCGGCCGAACCGCCAAGCGCTCGGTGTCGTCCCACAGTTCCCACTCGGCGGCGACGCCGTCGACGCTCGCCGAGAGGATCTGGAGCTCGGCGGCGTTGAGCACGACGAGGTCGGTGCGGTCGGCGACGTCGAGCTCGATGCGCACGCTGCCGCTGAACGTGGCGCTGGCGAGGTCGGGTCGGATGTGGACGTCGTAGCGCGTCGGGAGGACGGTGCGCGGGAGTCGGTACGGGTCGAGGAGCGGCTCGGTTGCTGCCATGCTGCGGGAGAGTACCGCTGTAGCGTGTTCCGACGTGCCTGCGAACCCCATCCGTTCCGACGCGCCTGCGATCTACGACGTCATCGGGATCGGGAATGCGATGGTCGACGTGATCGCCCACGCCGACGACACCTTCATCGAACAGTTCGAGTTGGCGAAGGGTGCGATGACGCTCGTCGAGTTCGAGCGGGCGTTCGAGCTGTACCGGGCACTCGAGGCGGCCGTCGAGATGAGCGGCGGATCGGCGGCGAACACGATGTGCGGTGTCGCCAGCCTCGGCGGCAAGGCGGCATACATCGGCAAGGTCAACGACGACGATCTGGGCGAGGTCTTCGGCCACGATCTCCGCGCCGTCGGCGTCGCCTTCAAGGGCCGTCCGCACGGCCTCGACACACCGACCGGGCAGTGCGTCATCGTCGTCACTCCCGATGCCGAACGCACGATGAACACGTATCTCGGCGTGTCCAGCTTCCTCCATCCCGACGACCTCGACGAGCAGGCGATCGGCGACTCGGCGGTGCTCTCCATGGAGGGCTACCTCTACGACCGCGACGACGCCAAGGCCGCGTTCCGGCAAGCCGCCAAGGTCGCGCACCGGCACGGTCGCGCGGTGTCCCTGACGCTGAGCGACTCGTTCTGCGTCGACCGACACCGCGCCGACTTCCGCTCGCTCGTCGCCGACGAGGTCGATCTGTTGTTCGGCAATCGTGAGGAGCTGCTCTCGCTCTACGAGGTCGATTCGTTCGACGCCGCCGTCGCCGCCGTGCGGGCGGAGTGCGAGTGCGCGGCGATCACCACCGGGCCCGACGGGTGCGTCGTGGTGGCCGCCGCCGCGGTCAACGAGGTGCCTGCGGTGACGGTCGACCGGGTGATCGACACCATTCGGCCGGGCGATCTCTTCGGCGGCGGATTCCTGCGCGGCGTCACGACCGGGCGCGATCTGGCCACCTGCGGACGGCTCGGATCCATCGCCGCCGCCGAGGTGATCAGCCACGTGGGTCCGCGCCCGCTGGTCGAGTTGCGTACGCTCGTCGGACATGTCTGACGATGCCGCCGTCGACGCCTCGGCAGCCACCGTCGAGCTCGCCGAGCGCTGGCTCGCAGCCGAGCCGGACGACGACCTGCGCGAGGAGCTGGGCGCACTGATCGCGGCGGCGCGCACCGGTGCGGGTGGCGCCGAGTTGTCCGCCCGCTTCGCTGACCGCCTGCACTTCGGCACGGCCGGTCTCCGGGCGGCCGTCGGCGCCGGCTCGATGCGGATGAACCGTCTCGTCGTCCGGCAGGCGGCCGCGGGACTCGGCAGATGGCTGCTCGACGAGGTGCCCGATGCCGCCCGCCGCGGCGTCGTCATCGCCCACGACGCGCGACGCAAGAGCGACCTCTTCGCGCTCGACACGGCGCGCGTGCTGGCGGCGATGGGCGTGCGGTCGATGGTGCTGCCCGGCGTGCAGCCGACCCCCGTGCTGGCGTGGTCGATCACCGGGCTCGACGCAGCGGCCGGCGTGGTCGTCACCGCGTCGCACAACCCGCCGGCGGACAACGGCTACAAGGTCTATCTCGAGACGGGATCGCAGATCGTGTCGCCCGTCGACACGGAGATCGCCGACCGGATCGGTGCGTTCGACCCGCTCGAGGTACCCATCGCCGACGACGATCATCCGCTGATCGAGTGGCTCGACGCGTCGTGGAACGACGCGTACGTCGCTGCGGCCGCCGACGTGCGACTGCGCCCGGAGGTGCCGGGCGTGCCGGTCGCCTACACCGCGATGCACGGCGTCGGTGGCGACACCGTCGTGCGGGCGTTCGCGGCTGCCGGTCTGCCGGAACCGACGGTGGTCGCCGAGCAACAGGAGCCGGACGGCACGTTCCCGACCGTCAGCTTCCCGAACCCCGAGGAACCGGGTGCGATGGATCTGCTGCTCGAGACGGCGCAACGCGCAGGCGCGGCGATCGCACTGGCCAACGACCCCGATGCCGACCGGCTCGGCGTGGCGATCCCGCAGGCCGATGGCTCGTGGCGACGGTTGAGCGGCGACGAGATCGGGTGGCTGTTCGCCGAACACATCCTCGCCAACACGTCCGGCGACGACCGCCTCGTCGTGACCACGCTCGTGTCGTCGTCCCTCCTGTCGGCGATGGCCGAGCGGCACGGGGTCCACGCCGAGGAGACGTTCACCGGTTTCAAGTGGATCGGCAAGATCGCCACCGAACGCACCGGCCTGCGGTTCGTGTTCGGGTACGAGCAGGCGCTCGGCTACCTGGTCACGCAGCGTCCGCTCGACAAGGACGGCATCTCCGCCGCCATCGTGATGGCCGAGATCGCCGCGTGCGCCGCGGCCGACGGGGTGACGATGCAGGATCGCCTCGACCGCATCGCCGACCAGTACGGACGGTATGTCACCTCCGAGTTGTCGGTGCGGATCCCGCCGTCCCTCGGTGCGGACTGGGTCGCAGCGATGCGCGCCGACCCGCCGGCGTCGATCGGGGATCGCGCCGTCCGCGAGACATCGAGCTACCCCGAGGCGAACCTCGTCCGCTTCGTGCTCGACGGCGGCGTCCGCCTCCAGGTCCGGCCGAGCGGGACGGAGCCGAAGGTCAAGTTGTACGGGGAGGCCGTCGACATCGAGCGCAGTGTGCTCGACGATCTCTTGGCCGACGTGGCGGCGATGGCGCCGAGTCCCTGAGCAGCGCGGTCGACGAGCGACACCGCCGGCACCGATCGTGGTCCCGACCGCACTCCACGTCCTGTTCTACGCCGTGATCGCGGCCGCCAGCCCGCTGGCGCTGGCGGCGACGCTCGTGGTCATCCGCAACGCGCATCCGCGCGTGAGCAGCATCGCCTTCACGGTCGGGTTCCTCGTCGGCGCGACCGCGGCGGCGGCACTCGGGTTGGCGCTCGGCGACGCCGCGGTCAACGGCCTCGACTCGCACGAGACGGTGGAGGCCGTGATCGCGCTGCTGCTCGGTTTGCTGTTGCTGGGCGTCGGTGTGCGGGCACGTCGGCATCCCGAACGGCTGGCGCCGAGCAGCGGGCCGGAGAACCCGGTGCTGTCGAGGCTGCGCAGCGTCAGCCCGGCGGCGGCGTCGGCGGTGGCCGGGATGCTCGGCTTCGGTGGCCCGAAGCGCCTCGTGATCACCTTCCTGGCGATGTCGCTGATCAGTGGGGCCGTGCTCGGCGACATCGAGCGGGTGAGCCTCGTCGTGCTCTACGTCGCCGTCGCCTCGGTGCTCGTGTGGCTGCCGGTGACGATGGTGCTGGTGTCCGGTGAGCGCGGCACGGCCGCGCTGCACCGGGTCGGCGGCTGGCTGGAGCGACACGCCGAAGAGCTGCGCGTCGTCCTGGGGTTCGCCGTCGGCGGTGCGCTGGTGCTCGACGGGATCGTGCGCCTGGTCGCCTGACGGGCGGGACCGCCCGCGGACGGTTCAGGACGGATCTTCCGGGTCAGGCAGGGTGGCCGAAGAGGCGGTCGCCGGCGTCGCCCAGCCCCGGCACGATGAACGCGTCGTCGTTCAGGTGATCGTCGATGGCAGCGACCACCAGGCGCACGTTCATGCCGGCCGACTCGAGGGCGGCGATGCCCTCGGGCGCGGCGAGGGCGCAGACCACCGTGATCGGCTCGGGTGCATCGCGCTCGAGCAGCAGGCGCAGCGTGTGGATCAGCGATCCGCCCGTGGCGAGCATCGGGTCGACCACGATCACCGGTCGACCGGCGAGCGACTGGGGCAGCTTGTTGACGTACGGCTCGGGCTGGTGCGTCTCCTCGTTGCGGGCGATGCCGATGAACCCGAGGTCGGCGTTCGGCAGCAGGTCCTGCGCCGCGCTCACGAACCCGAGGCCGGCGCGCAGGATCGGCACGATCACCGGTTGCGTGGCGATCCGCCGTGCCGGTGCCGTGGTGAGGGGCGTCTCGACGGTGCCGTCGACCGTCGGGAGCGCAGTGGTCGCCTCGGCCAGCAACAGGCTCCCGATCCGCTCGAGGTTGCGCCTGAACAGCGAGTTCGGCGTGTCGCGGTCGCGGATGCGGGCGAGCGCGTCGCTCACGACTGGATGGGTGACGTGGACGGTCTCGACGGGCATGGGTTCAGCTGTCTCCCAGTGAAAGCTCGGAACGGAGCATCGAGTATCGCGGCTTGATCACCCCGTTGATCAAACGCAGCCGTTCGGGGAACGGCGCGAACGCCGATTTCATGGCATTGACCGTCACCCACTCGAAGTCGTCGAGGTCCCACCCGAAGGCGTCCTGCAACTGGAGGAACTCGTCGGTCATGGAGGTGTCGCTCATCAACCGGTTGTCGGTGTTGACCGTGACGCGGAAGCGCAGGCGGCCGAGCAGACCGATGGGGTGATCGGCGATCGAGGACACGACGCCGGTGTTGAGGTTCGACGTCGGACACAGCTCGAGCGGGATCCGACAGTCGCGGATGTAGGACGCGAGGCGACCCAGCTTCGCCGAACCGACACCGTCGGTCTCGATGTCGTCGACGACGCGCACGCCGTGGCCGAGGCGCTCGGCGCCGCAGAACTGCACGGCCTCCCAGATCGACGGGAGGCCGAACGCCTCGCCGGCGTGGATGGTGGCGTGGAAGTTCTCGCGGTTGACGAACTGGAACGCGTCGAGGTGACGGGTCGGCGGGTAGCCGGCCTCCGCGCCGGCGATGTCGAACCCGACGACGCCGGCGTCGCGGTACCGGATGGCGACGTCGGCGATCTCGTAGCTGCGCGCCGCCGTGCGCATCGCCGAGCAGATCGCGTAGATCGTGAGGTCGGTGTCGGCCGAACCGCGGCGGAAGCCGTCGAGCACCGCCTCGACGACCTCGTCCAGCGTCAGGCCGGCCTCGGTGTGCAGCTCGGGTGCGAAGCGCACCTCGGCGTACACCACGTTGTCGGCGGCGAGGTCCTGGGCGCACTCGAAGGCGCACCGCTCGATGGCGTCGCGGTGCTGCATCACCCCGACCGTGTGGGCGAACGTTTCGAGGTAGAGCACGAGGTCGTTGCGCTTGGCACCACGGTTGAACCAGGCCTTGAGGTCGTCGACGTCGTCGGTGGGGAGGCTCGTGTAGCCGTATTCGTGCGCCAGCTCGACCACGGTCGCGGGGCGCAGCCCGCCGTCGAGGTGGTCGTGGAGCAGTGCTTTGGGCGCCCGTTGCAGGAAGTCGGCCGAGGTCATGCGGCCACGCTACTCAGGCCCGCCGGGGCGCTCACCCGCCCTCGACGGTGATGGTGGCGACCATGTCGGGGTGGAGGGCACAGAACAGCGAGTACACGCCCGGTTCGTCGAACTCGACCGAGTAGTTGCTGCCGGGGTTCAGCAACCCGGAGTCGAAGGTCTCCCCGGGCGCGTCCGGCGTTCCGGCCGTGACCGTGTGCGGTACGGCGTCGACGTTGTTGAAGAACAGCGGCTGACCTGGCTGGATGGTGAGGTCGCCGGTGTAGAGGAAGTCGGCGATGAGCGACTGCTCGGCACCGTCGGGGAAGTCGGACCCGCGCACCTCGCGCTGGTCGCGGATGGTGCCGCCGTCGAGCAGCGGGGCGATCGTGGGGTTCCACATCGAGAACACCCCGAGCTGGTTGTCGTGTTCGGTGTCGACCCACGCGTGCAGCATCCATCCCAACGCCTCCGAGAAGTCGCCGCCACTCGCCAGGCACTCCGAGCGCGGCACGAACGTGTCGCGCCCCGTCGAGTTGCCACGACAGAGGTTGTAGTGGATGTGCCAGTTGTCGAGCGGTCCGACGAAGGTGTCGGGGTGGTCCGCCCCGATCACCTGCGGCGGGATGATGAACGCGGTGCCGACGAGCTGCATCGGCTCGCCGTTCCACGTCCCGTTCTCGCACTGGCCGAGGGCGCCGGCGGGGAGTTGGTCGTCGGCGCGGGCGTACAGCAGGATCTCGGGCCGGGCGGGATCGAACCCGTCGACGATCCAGTCGATGCGGTAGAGGTGCGTGCCCATGTTCGGCGTCTGGATGCGGTCGCTGACGAAGCCTGCGGCACACGCCGCGTCGATGTCGCGATGCGCCTCGGCGAACGCCTGCAGTTCGTCGAGCTGGGCCACGAGCTCGGCGACCTCGGCGGCGCTCATCTGTAGTTCGGGCGGCGGTTCCGCGCCGCTCTCGTGCAGCGCCTTCAGCTCCAGGTACGAGCAGGGGAGCGCTTCGTCCTGGCAGCGGACGGCACCCTCGAGTGGGCCTTCGACCAGCGTCGGGACGACCCCCTCGCTGTGCTCACGGAACACGTAGCGCGAGTACCCCGGAGCGCCGCCCGCGGCGAACCGGAGGCCTTGTGGGAACTGGCTGTCGGCGTCGACCTGGTCGAAGGCCGCCGCCTCGGCGATGTACTCGTTCAGCTCCGCTGCGTCGGCGACGGACGAGTCGGGCGCGGTCGCCGTGGCGTCGGTGGCCGGGGGGTCGTCGGGTGCATCGCCGGCCGGTGCGGCGTCGGTCGACTCGGCAGCCGGCTCCGTGGCGTCGGTGGCCGTTGCGTCGTCGTCGGTGGGCGGCGCCGGTGCGACGACCTCGGTGCTGGTGGCGTCCGCCGCGTCGGCGGCATCGTCTGGCGCTGTGTCGTCGTTCGCACACCCCACGGCGGCGGCGCACAGTGCGATGGCCCCCGCGAGCACGGCGATGGACGTCCCCGGTCCCCTCATGACCTCCGAGGGTACCCTGACGCGATGGACGAGCTCACGGTCCTCGGCACCACGGTGCGCCACCCGATCGAACACGTCGAGGTGTTCCCCGCCCCGGACCACGTGACCGAGGTGACGTTCACCAACGACGAGCTCAACTCGATGTGCCCGGTCACCGAGCAGCCCGACCTGTCGCGTGTCGAGATCCGCTACCGGCCCGACGCGTGGTGCATCGAGTCGAAGAGCCTCAAGCTGTACCTCTGGGGCTTCCGCGACCGCGCCGTGTTCGCCGAGGCGCTGGCCGCCGAGATCGCCGACGAGGTGATGACCTCCGCGCGGCCCCACGGCGTCACCGTCACGCTCACGCAGCGGCCGCGCGGCGGCATCGAGGTGCGCGTCGTCGCCGAACGCCACGCCGAGGGCTGAGCGCCGGCCCGGCAACCGCTACTTCGAGGGCGAGTACGGCTGTCCCTCGGCGGCGGGTGCCACCGCTCGTCCGAGCGCTCCGGCGACCACCACGAGGGTGATGAAGAAGGGAACGCTCTGGAAGAACTCGGAGGGGATCTCGAAGCTGCCGATCTCCACGCCGAGGAACTGCAGGCGCGAGCCGAGCGCCCGGGCGAAACCGAACAGGAGGGCGCCACCGAACGCGCCCCACGGCGTCCACTTGCCGAAGATCATCGCCGCCAGCGCGATGAAGCCGGCCGAGTTGGTCATGTTGTCCTCGAAGCCCGCCTGGGCCTCCATCGAGAACCAGGCGCCGGCGATGCCGGCGATGAGGCCACCGAGGATCACGGACTGGTAGCGGGTGACGATCACCCGGATGCCGACCGTCTCGGCGGCGTGCGGATGCTCGCCGCACGAACGGACGCGCAGGCCCCACCTGGTCCGGAACATCACCAGCCAGGTGAGGAACACGACGATGAACATCAGGAAGTGCAACGGGCCGCCCGTGAACAGCGTCTCGCCGAGGATCGGGATGTCGGACAGCAGGGGGAGCGCCCACTGGCTCGTCGACACGCCCTTGCTGAAGCCGGAGGGGACGATCACCTCGGAGCGGAGGAAGCCGGTGAGACCGAGCGCGAAGAGGTTGATGACCACACCCGACACGATCTGGTTGATCTGGTACCGGATGCACAGGACCGCGTGCAGCGCGGCGAACAGGCCGCCGGCGATCATCGCGATGAGGATCGACACCCACAGCCAGAACGTGCTCGAGGCGTCGCCGAGCAGGGCGTAGCACATGTAGCCGATGCCCGCGGAGCCCAACATCATCCCCTCGATGCCGATGTTGATCACGCCGGACCGCTCGGACCAGAGGCCGGTCATCGCGCCGTACGCGATCGGTGTGGCCAGCACCAGCGACTCGTCGAGCAGGTTGGCCACGTTGGTGCTCGACTGGTCGGACGACACCAGCGCCAGGGCGAGGATCGCCGGGATGGCCAGGATGGCGGCGACTACTTGTGACCAGAAGGCGTACTTGTCGAACCGCTGCGGGAGGAAGCTCACGATGCCGGCGATCACGTAGACGACGCCGATCACCGCGATCATCACGCGCGGGTTGAAGGTGAACGACAGCGGGTCGGGGGGCGCCTCGAAGGCGAACGTCTCGCTGTCGGTGCTGAGGTTCGGGACGAGGCCGATCAGGAACACGAGGCCACAGATCGCGAACAGTGCGCCGACCACGGCGCGCCGCCCGAACCGCAGGTTGCCGCCGAGCTCTTCCGCGGTGATCTCGGGAGCGAGCTTCGTGGGCATGGGCGCGCCGGCATCGGTCATGTCGAGCTCCATCCTGACGCGGCGGTACTGATGTGGTGGCCGGAGTCGCCCTTCATCCGGAAGAGGAAGCGGACGATGGCGTCGGCGGCGACGAACAGCAGCACGAGCGCCTGGATGATGCGGACGACGTCGATCGACACGTCGGCTTCCTGCTGCATCAGCGGAGCGCCCTTCAACAGCGCGCCCCACAGGAAGGCCGCCGGCAGGATGGCGATCGGGTTCGCTCTCGCGAGCAGGGCGATGGCGATGCCGTCGAAGCCGATGAAGGCGAACGTGCCGGTCTGGAAGAACCCGGACGTGCCGGCCACCTCGGACACCGCGGCCAACCCGGCCATCCCGCCCGCCAGCAGCATGGCGAAGATGATCGTGCGATCGACGCTGATGCCGGCGTAGTGGGCGGCGTGGGGGTTCGTACCCACGGTGATCGTCTCGAAGCCGTAGGTCGTGCGGCGCAGGATGAACCAGACGACGATGCAGGCGGCGATCATCAGGAAGAGGCCCATGTGCAGGGGTGGCTGGCTGTCGACGAGCTCGCCGAGTCGGGCCGTCGGCGAGATCTCCGTGGTCCGCGGCACGCTCGCCGAGGTGTCGCGGAGGATGACGGGGTCGGTCGAGTTCGTCATCCAGCGCGTCATGAACAGGGCGATGCTGTTCAGCATGATCGTGGTGATCACCTCGTGGGCGCCGGTCTTGGCCCGCAGCACACCCGGGATGCCTCCCCAGAACGCCCCGCCGACGAACCCTGCGAGCACGATGATCGGCACCGCCAGGATGCCGGGGGTGTCGTACATGAACGCCCACGTGCCCACCCAGGCCGCCGTGAGGCCGCCGACGAGCAACTGACCCTCGGCGCCGATGTTGAAGAGCCCGGCGCGGAACGCGAAGGCGAGGGCCAGGGCCGATCCGACGTAGGGGACGGAGCGGGCGATCGATCCGGCGAGGCGCTCGGGGCTGCCGAACGCGCCGCGCAGCAGCGCCCAGTAGGCCTCGAACGGGTTGACACCGATGAGGGCGATGAGGATGCCGCCGACGATGAACGACAGCAACAGCGCGTAGAGCGGGACGAGGATCGGCTGGATGCTCCACCAGCTCCGGATCCACCCGACGAGGTCGGTGCGCGGTGACGGCCGGATCTCGGACATCAGGACGACGCCTCCGTCGCCGGGGTGTCGGTCGCCGCATCGTCGTCGGGCTGGTGTCCGGTGGCCATCAAGAGGCCGAGGCGCTCGCGCGTCGCGTCCTCGCCGTCGTAGGTGCCGACCAGGCGACCGCGGTAGATCACCCCGACCCGATCGGACAGCGAGAGGATCTCGTCGAGCTCGGCCGACACGAGCAGCACGGCTGCCCCGGCATCACGCATCTCGATGATCCGTTTGTGGATGAACTCGATCGAACCGACGTCGAGGCCGCGCGTCGGCTGGGCGACGATGACGAGGTCGACGTCGTGGCTCAGCTCGCGGGCGATGATCACCTTCTGTTGGTTGCCGCCGGAGAGCGTCTCGACGGCGACGTCGATGCCGGGCGTGCGGACGTCGTACTCCTCGACGAGGCGGGCCGCATCCTCCTCGATCGGTCCGCGCTGGCGCAGGCCGCGGCGGGCGTACGGGCGCTTGTTGTACCGGTTGAGCACGGTGTTGTCGGCGATCGAGTACGACGACACGAGCCCGTGCTTCGAGCGGTCCTCCGGTACGTGGGCCACGCCGAGCTCGCTGATCTTGCGGGGACTCAGCTTCGTGGCATCGATGCCGAGGATGTGGACCTTGCCGGCGACCTTGCGGCGCATCCCGGTGATCGCCTCGACGAGCTCGCGCTGGCCGTTGCCCTCGACACCTGCGACCCCGAAGATCTCGCCGCGGCGGACGTCGACATCGAAGCCGTTGACGGTCTGGACGCCCCGGTCGTCGTCGACCCGCAGGCCGCGCACCGCCAGCACCGGGTCGCCCGGGGACGGTGGGGTCTTCTCCACCTGGAACACGACGTCGCGCCCGACCATCAGGTTGGCGAGCGACTGCTGCGTGGCCGACGTCGGGTCGGCCGTGCCGGCGACCTTGCCGCCGCGCAGCACGGTGATCTCGTCGGCCACCGCCAGCACCTCGCGCAGCTTGTGGGTGATGAAGATGATCGACATCTTCATCTCCACGAGGTTGCGGACGACCTCGAAGAACTCGTCCACCTCGCCCGGGGTGAGCACCGCGGTCGGCTCGTCGAGGATCAGGATGTCGACGTCGCGGAACAGCGCCTTCACCAGCTCGACGCGCTGCTGCTCGCCGACCGAGAGGTCGCCCACCTTGGCGTCGGGGTCGACGTGCAGGCCGTACCGGTCGCCGATGTCGCGGATGCGGTTGCGGGCCGTCTTCATGTCGAGGAAGGCGCCCTTGGTGAGCTCGTCGCCCAACACGATGTTCTCGGCGACGGTGAACACGGGGATCAGCTGGAAGTGCTGGTGCACCATGCCGATGCCGTGGTCGATGGCGTCGTTGACGCCCTGGAACGCGACGTCCTCGCCGCGGACGCGGATCGATCCACGATCGGGTTGGTACAGGCCGAACACGACGTTCATCAGCGTGCTCTTGCCCGCGCCGTTCTCGCCGAGCAGGCAGTGGATCTGGCCCTCGCGCAGCACGAGGTCGATGTCTTCGTTGGCGACCACGCCACCCGGGAACGACTTGGTGATCCCGTTGACCTCGAGCACGGCCGGCGGCGCGCCAGTCGCCGAGGTCATCGATTGCACCTCTCACGCCGCGGCACGGTCGGTGACTGTAGCCC
>CAYGLH010000004.1:9228-12082 GCA_964350535.1 uncultured Ilumatobacteraceae bacterium | reverse complement strand
CGGGCGTGGGTGGTGGCGCGGGGCGGTAGTAGGAGGCGATCTGCTCGTCGACGCGGAGCTCGACGTAGCTGTCGAGGTCGGTGACGGCCAGCACCGCATCACACCCCTGCATCGCGCTCCCCCTTCTCGCGTCGTCGTCCAGCGTACGCGTGCGCCTATCTGCACACGGGCGGAAACGGGACGAGCCCGGTTCCTCCCGCTCCGGAGCGGTGGAACCGGGCTCGCCGGATCGTCGATGCGTCAGCGACGCATCAGGCGCGACTCAGATCAGTCGCAGGCCGACCCCTCGCCGAGGTACAGGCCGTCGATGCCACAGATGCCGGTGTCGATGCTGCCGTCGGCGAGGCCCGCACGGACCTCCTCGACGGTGGCAGCAGCCTCTTCCGGAATCGCCGCGTCGTGGAACGGTGCGTAGGTGATGCCGTCGTTGGCGGCGGTCAGCGAGTAGATGCCGCCCTCGAACGAATCCTGGATCGACGCCGCGATGTTGCGGAAGACCGAGAGGTCGACGCGCTTCACGGCCGAGGTGGCGAGGTACTCGGCGCCGGGGGCGCTGCCACCGTTGAAGGTGGTGAAGTACTCGTCCTGGTCGACACCGATCGCCCACACGCCCTGCTCGGCGGCGGCAGCGACGCCACCGGAGCCGGTCGGACCGCCGGCGCCGAAGATGACGTCCGCGCCCTCACCGATGAACTGGTTGGCGTCGGAGGCACCCTTGGCGGGGTCGGTGAAGCTCTCGTTGTAGATCGACAGCACCGTGATGTCGGGGTTGACCGACGTCGCGCCGGCTTCGTAGCCGTTGACGAACTTGACGACCGGCGGGACGGTCTCGAGACCGCCGACGACGCCGACGACGCCCGACTCGCTGAGCGCCGCAGCCATCGCACCGGCGATGTAGCCACCCTCGTGCTCGTTGAAGAGCACGCCGACCATGTTCTCCGGGTACTCCTCGAGGAACTGGTCGATGCCGATGAGGTCGACGTCGGGATGATCGGCCGCCGCTGCTGCGGTGGCGTCGGTGATCAGGAACCCGACGGTGACGAGCACGTCGGGATCGTCCTCGAGCGACGTGGCGATGTTCGCCTCGTAGTCGGCCTCGGAGACGGTCTCGATGAAGCTCGAGTTCTCGATGCCGAAGCACTCGACCGCGGCCTGCATGCCCTCGTAGGCGAACTGGTTGAAGGTGCCGTCGTCGACCTTGCCGATGTCGGTGACGAGGTTGACGGTGAATCCTTCGGGGGCCTCGAGCCCGTCGAAGGAGGCGCACTCCTCGTCGAGCGTGACGAAGGAGTTGCCGGAGTTCATCGCGTCCGACTCCTCGCCCGCTTCCTCCTCCATGGACTCGGTGCCGGTCGGCTCCTCCTCCCCTTCCTCCATGGCCTCGGTGTCGGCGGGTGCCTCGCTGTCGGCCGGCGCTTCGGTGTCGGCAGCAGCGTCGTCGCCGCTGTCGTCGTCATCATCGCCGCACGCTGCCAGCACCAGTGCCGCCGAGGCACTGAGGGCGAGCAGCTTCTTGCCCTTCTTCATGGTCCTCCCCTTCTCGGAGTGGGTAATCGACGAAACATCGTCGTGGTTCACGTAGATCGCGAGAGGCTAGCCCCTCAACCCGTACGGCGGGCGCCGTGCCGCGGCACGCGCCCCGGCGCGCCGTAGCCTGGTAGGGCCATGTCCGCAGGTCGATCCCCCCGGCAGCCGGTTGGGCGTCCCACGTCGCAGCGGACCGCCCGACGGCCCCACAGCAGCCGACGCTACGCGCTGCGGCGCGTCCTCGCGCTCGTCGTCGTGCTGCTCGTCGGGTTCGGCATCGTGCGCGGCGTCGGCGCGCTCCTCGGTGGCGACGACGGTGTCGCCGGGGCCGACGGGACCGACGGAGCGGACGCGACGGCTGCGGGTACCGACAACGGGGGAGACTCGGCGGCGGGGGAGGGCGACGAGTCCGCCGCGGGCGATCCTGCCGAGAGCGAGGGCATCGCTGCCACGACCTCGACCGAACCGGCGCCGGAGGACACGGGTCCGCCCAGCGCCGCCAACCCCGCCAGTGTGTACATCGTCGGCGACAGCGACGCCGGCACGTTCGGACCGTACCTGCAGCAGTTGCTCGACGGCACGGGCATCGTCGAGACCGAGCTCAACTACAAGGTCTCGTCCGGGTTGTCCCGGCCCGACTTCTTCAACTGGCCCGCCGAGTTCGAGCGGACGCTCCCCGAGGTCGACCCCGACATCGTCGTGGCGACCTTCGGCGGCAACGACGCGCAAGGGCTCGCCGTGGAGTCCGGGGAGTTCATCATCGGCGACCCGGTCGACAACGAGGCCGAATGGATCGAGGAGTACACCGCGCGCGCCGGTGCCGTGATGGACCAGATGCTCGAGGGTGGCCGCACGGTGATCTGGGTCGGCATCCCGAACGACGACAACCCCGATGTCACCGCCCGCATGGCGATCCAGGACCAGGCGGCGCGCGCCGCCGCCGCCGAGCGCGACGACGTGGTGTTCATCGACACCTGGCAGCGGTTCTCCGGGCGCGATGGCAACTGGGCCGAGTTCGTGATCGACCCGCGCGACAACCAGGGCAAGGACGTGCGTGCCGACGACGGCTTCCACCTCAACCAGGACGGCGCCGAGATCCTCGCCATCGACATCGCCCAAGCCGTGCGCGACGCCCTCCGCAACATGGGCGCCGACATCTGACCCACCCAGCTCACCCCGTCCCGCCCGAACCCAGCCGAAACTCGCGGCGGGCGTCGCGCTGAGCGCGACATTCGGGGCGGATGTCGGGTGGGTTATTGCTGCTTGCCGCGAGCTTGGATCGCCGCACGGCGTTCGGCGACGCGCTCGGGGGAGAAGTTCGAGCGCT
>CAYGLH010000004.1:3669-9128 GCA_964350535.1 uncultured Ilumatobacteraceae bacterium | reverse complement strand
GCTTGGATCGCCGCACGGCGTTCGGCGACGCGCTCGGGGGAGAAGTTCGAGCGCTGCCACGCACGGCTGTCGCGGGCCTCGGTCTCCCAGGCGTCGTCGTCGGTGGCGATCTGGGCGTAGGTGGCGCGGATCTGGCGTACCCCCGGCTGATCGTTGCCGATGATGTCCTGCGCCAACCGCCGTACGGTCGGCAGCAGCTCGTCGTGGGGCACCACGTGGTTCACCAGCCCCCACTGCAGCGCCTCGTGCGCATCCATGAAGTTGCCGGTGAAGCTCATCTCGCGGGCGCGCCGCACCCCGATCGCCTGCGGCAGCAGCACCGTGAGGCCCCACCCGGGCATCACGCCCACGCGCGAGTGCGTGTCGCCGAACTTGGCGTGCTCGCTGGCGACGAGGAAGTCGCAGTTCAACGCCAGCTCGAAGCCGCCGGTGACAGCGACACCGTTGATCGCCCCGATGAGTGGCTTGCTCAGGCGAGGGAACGGCCCACGCACCCCGTCGCGGTTGTGCCCGCCGTCGGCGCCCGAGCCACCTCCGAGGTTGCCGCCGGTGTCGCCGAGCTCCTTGAGGTCGAGGCCGGCGCTGAACGCCGGATCGGTGCCCGTGAGCACGATGATGTCGACATCCGGATCCGCCTCGGCGGCGCGCATCCGCTCGGGCAGCAGCCGCAGGACCTCACTCGACAGTGCGTTGCGGGCCTCCGGCCGGTTCAGTGTGATCGTCGCGATCCGGTCGGACACCTCGAGCAGCACGCAGTCCTCAGCCATGCCGCCATCATGACGTGCCGCGGCCTCGCGAGCAGAACTCGCCACGCCGATCGACGTCCCGGTGTGAGCGGAGCGCCGGCGAGAACGAGCGGCGACACGGGGCCGGGGCAGCCCGCTACGTCTCCAACTCTTCGGCGGGGAGGAAGCTGAGCTTCAGGTCGCCGAGCTTGACGAGCGTGGAGGCGATCCACCCGCCGAGCGCGCCGAAGTGGTCGTCGAGCAGCGTGCTCGTCCCGTCGGCGACCGTCTCCTCGGCGAGCTCGTAGAGGCCCTCGTAGGTGATCTCGATGGCGTGCTCGGTGGTGACGTCGACCGGGTCGAGCGCCACGTCCGGGTGCGCGATCTCCGACGTCAGGCCCGCCCGCTCCAGTCGGTCGTCGCCGATCAGCGGGCTGTACTCCGGGGTGGCCTCGAACAGCATCGACGGCTCCGGCGCCTCGGCGAGGCGCTGGATGCGCAACACGATCTCCATCTCGATCGCCGGCCGGCGCTCGAGCTCCTCCTCGACGTACCACTGGCGGTACGCCGCCTGGCTCCACGCCGGCCAGTCGAAGGTGATGTGGGCCACGACGCGCGGCGGTTCGCCCTCGCCCGGCAGGCCGTAGGAGGTCTCCCAGGTCAGGTCGCCCAGCAACACGTCGGACTGGAAGTGCTCCTCGAACGCCTGGCGCTCGAGGAAGGCAGCTTCGAAGGCATCGCGCAGCGCGCTGATCGCATCGGTGAAGACATGATCCAACATCGGCGCAACGGACGATATCGACATTGCGCCGATCCCTGTACCCGACCGCTGCCGAACCCCGACCGAATGCGGTCCCGCAACGCACGGATGACAAGCTGGTCGGATGCCCAACGTGTTGACGGACATCACCGACGGCGTGGCGACGCTCACGCTGAACAATCCCGACGAGCGCAACACGCTCACCAGGCCGATGGTCGAGGAGATCGTCGACGCGATGGACCGGTTCGAGGGCGACGACTCGGTCGGCGCCGTCGTGGTGACGGGTGCGGCACCGGCGTTCTGCGCGGGCGCCAACCTCGGCAACCTGGCAGAAGCCACCGGCGACAGCCTCGGCGTGATCTACGAGGGATTCCTGCGCATCGCCCGCAGCTCGCTGCCGACGCTGGCCGCCGTCAACGGCGCCGCGGTCGGTGCGGGCATGAACCTGGCGCTCGGCTGCGACGTGCGGATCGTCGCCCACGAAGCGAAGCTCGACACCCGCTTCCTGCAGCTCGGCATCCATCCCGGCGGTGGCCACACCTGGATGCTGCGGCGCATCGCCGGTCCGCAGGCGGCGATGGCCACCGTCGTGTTCGGGGAGGTGCTCGACGGCCGCGAGGCGGAGCGCATCGGCATCGCCTATCGCTCGGTGCCCCGTGACGAGTTGGCGGCCGCGGCGCACGAGATGGCGGCCCGGGCGGCCTCCGCACCGCGCCCGCTGGCGATCGAGACGAAGCGCACGATCGGGGCGATGGCCGACATCGACACGCACCCGGCGGCGGTCGAACGGGAGCTCGAGCCGCAACTGTGGAGCACCCGGCAGCCCTGGTTCGCGGAACGTCTGGCGGCGTTGCAGCAGCGGATCTCGAAGCGCCGGACGTCGTCGTAACGCCTTCACCACAATCGCGCAGAATCGTTACACACCTCCCAACGACAGGTGAACGGCGGTCGGCTACGGTCGAAACCGACAGCAACCGAAACCACCGCGGGGCCCACCGGGTCCCCAAAGCAGGAGGTGCCAATGAGCCAGCGACACCGCACCCAAGAGGTGCCGTTGCCGCCGAAGCAAGAGATCCGAGCGCACGCCCACAGCGAGCGACATCGAATCCATGTGGAGCTCCAGACCGCCGCCCAGGACGTCTCGGCCGGTCTTGATCCCGACGACGTCCACGAGCCGGGGGCCGCGTGGAAGCCCGAGCATCATCACGACTCAGATGTCGCCAAGATGAAGCTCGCCAAGCGGAACCGCTCGAAGCGCCATTGGAAGACGAAGATGTGGAAGCGGCGCACCCAGATGCGCCGTGAGCGTGCAGCGGCCCTGAAGGCGTTGCGCGACGGTTCCGGTCTCAGCGCCTACTGAGCGCGTTCGCCCAGCGGGGCGATCCACTCACGAACCAACTGGCCGCCGCGGTCGAGCCACTCCTCCGCGGTGAACCCATAGCGGACGTGGTCCTCCCATGTCCCGTTGATCTCCAGGTAGCGCACGGCGACACCTTCCTCGCGGACCTGCAGCTTCTCCATCACGCGCCGACTCTTGTCGTTGCGGGGGACGATGCAGATCTCCAGGCGGTGGAGGTCGAGCTGCTCGAAGGCGTGGCGCATCACGACGACGACCGCCTCCGCGATGTAGCTGTTGCCGGCCTGGCGCTGGTCGATCCAGTAGCCGATCGTGCCCGACTGCATCGCGCCGCGGATGACGTTGTTGACGTTGACCTCACCGATCACCACGCCGTCGAGGAACACGCCGAACTGGTAGGCGGTGCCGGCGGAGCGATCACGTTCGCGCTGCATGCAGCGCGACGAGAACGCCGCTCGGTCGAGCGTCGGGTCGGGCTGGCCCGGGGTGCGACGCGGTTCCCACACGGTCAACCAGTCGTGGTTGGCGCGCCGCACCTCGCTCCACTCGCGGAAATCGCCCGGTTGGAGCGGTCGGAGCCGGATCCGCCGACCCGCCAGCACCACCGAGCGACCGCCGCGCGACGGGTGCCTCAGCGCCACGGGCCCTCCGCGGCCGCAGCGGGTGCCACGCCGGCCGGGTCGAACGCGGCACCACCCAGCTCGAGGCGACGGAGCACCGCGAGCACGACGCAGCACGTCGGCACGACCGTGTCGAGGTGCAGTTCGGCGAGTCCGGGGTTCGCGCCGCGTTCGGCGCGGCGTTCGGTGGCCAGCGTGCGAAAGACCTCGTCGACGGCGGCCCGGCCGAAGCCGTAGTCGTCGGGGAGCGCGTCGCCGCCGTACTCGACCTGTGCGAGCGCGAGCGCGTGGGGGCCGCTGAGGGTGACCCCGGAGGCGTCGAGGAAGCCGGGGACCTCGACGAACGCGTCGTCCAGGTGGTCGGTCACCGCGCCGAGCGCGTTGGTGAGTTGTTCGGGTGCCGGGAGGTCGGACCCCTCGAGTTGGTCGTCGTACAGCGACTGCGGGGTCACGGGGAGGGCGACGGCGGGCCCACCGGCGACCCAGACCGTGAGGACATCATCGCCGATGTGGACGTGCAGGGAGGTGTCCGTGGTCAAGTCAGCGGCCCGCTGGTCGCTGTCCACAACGTCGAGGCGGGCGAGCGCCCAGCGGCCGACGGGGTCGTCCCCGCCGGCCAGGGCGTAGGCGACGTGCGCGTGCAGGCACTTCACCCCTTCGCGAGTGCCGCCGACACCACCGGATGGTTGCGGTCCGTCGTGATCCGCCGGCATCGCTGCGTCGCGTTCTGCGGCGTAGCGCCGATGGGCGGCGGCGATCTCGTCGGGAGCGATCGACGCTTCGGCCTGCTTCACGCCGCCCGCCGCCTCGAGGCGGCTGACGTCGCGCACCAGGTCGGCGCCGACGAGGTAGTACCTCGTGGGCATCGGCGTGCCGTCGTCGAGCAGCGGAGCGTTGCGGATCACGACCGGGTCGCCCGACGGGTCGCGCACGACGACGTCGAAGTCGCCACGCGGACAGCGCCCGAGCAGCGCTTCGACCCGGGCGCGGTCGTCCATCAGCGTCGGCGACGGAGCAGAACCACGAGGAGGATCACAGCGATCAGCGCCGGGACGGCGCGCTTGACGACCGATCCACCACCGACCTCCATCAGGTCGATCGGCTCGCTGGCCGGGCCCTCGATCTTGCGCACGGTGGGTGGCGTGTCGGACGGCGCGGCGGCATCGCCGTCGGTCGCCGCCGGTGCCGTCTCGGGTTCGGCGGCCGCGTCATCGGCGGCCGGCGCCGCCGCGGTGGTGTCGTCGGCCCCCAGCTGGTCGGCGTCGAGCATCTCGTGGAGGTTGTCGGCGAACTGGCTGAGCAGCTTGTGGCTGACGTCGCCCATGATCCCGCGGCCGAACTGGGCGACCTTGCCGGTGATGTGCAGGTCGGTGGTGACCGCCACGTGGGTGCTGGTGGGGGAGAGGCTCGTCGCCTGGGCCACGATCTCCGCCGACGCGTTGCCGCGTCCACCGGTGTCGCGTCCGCTCGCCTTCAGGCGGGCGCGGCGCTGCTCGTCGTCGCGCTCGACGAGGCGTGCCTCGCCCTTGAACTGGCTGTGGATCGCGCCGAGCTTCACCTTCACGACGCCCCGGTAGACCTCTTCGCCGTCCTCCTGGGCGACCTCCTGCAGCTGGGCCCCGGGCAGGCAGGGGGCGATCCGCTCGACGTCGACGAGGACCGGCCACGCCTCCTCGATCGGGTGGTTGACGGTGAACTCGTTGTTCAGTTGCTCTGCCATCTGCGCAGATCCTCCAGGGTGTCGATGTCGGCCGCTGAACCGGTGCACGGTACTTCACGGACCAGGTCCGGACGGGAACGCATGAGCGCTCTGGCCCCTTCGTCGCCGGTTGTCGGGAGGAGCCCCCAGATCGTGCGGTCGAGTGCGACCGGGTTCCCTCGCCGTGCAGCATACGTCGCAACGGCGATCGGGCCATCGGCGGCGGCGACGGCCCGCCACGCCGCCGGGTCGATGCCCGGCTGGTCCCCGAGCCCGACCACGGCGCGGGTGGCGCCGA
>CAYGLH010000004.1:1005-3569 GCA_964350535.1 uncultured Ilumatobacteraceae bacterium | reverse complement strand
CCGGCGGCGAGGATCAGCGCCACCGTGGCGGCCCGCGTCGCCCCAGCGCATCCCCCGGATCGGGGGGCGACGTCGGGCGACGGGGTCATCGCGGGTCCGCCGGGACGACGCCCGCCGTACACGATTTGGAGAACCCCGCGCCATGTATTACGGTTCCGTGTCGATATGTTGTCACGTCGTCATGCGGCGGTGTGGCCGCGAGCACACCTCGCCCCCCGCTGATCAACAACGCACGACGACGCTTCCTCATGGACACCATCGAAACACACCCCCGTACCCCCACACGTGCCCGACGCTGGGCCCAGGCGGTCGGCGTGGCGATCGCCGTCACCGCTGGTGCCCTGGCGGTCACCTCGAGTGACGCCTCGGCCGCCCGCAACGTCAACGCCCTGGCCGACGAGATCACCGCAGCCGCCGATCGCGCCGTGGTCGACTACGACGCGTACGTGGCGTCGGGGCAGCTCGCGGACTACCTGGCGTACGCCGAGTCCCGTGCCCAGACCGCCCGCATGGCGGCCCGCGAGCTCGGGTACAACGAGTTCGCCATGATCCACGCCTGGCAGGAGACCCCGCTGGAACACCAGCGGGCCGTGCTGGCGGCGATGACGCAGGTCGGCGTCCCCTACCGGTCGAACTCCAGCGTCGAGGACTCGGGCTTCGACTGCTCGGGCCTCACCACCTATGCGTGGGCCGAGGCGGGTCATCAGCTCGTGCGTCAGAGCACGTCGCAGATCCGCAACGCCGAGCCGCTCGACCGGTCCACCGCCAAGGCGGGCGATCTCGTGCAGTACCCGGGGCACGTGATGATGTACCTCGGTGTCGGCGACGCCGTGATCCACTCGGTGATGACGGGGCGCACCGTGGAGGTCGACACGATCTCCGATCGGCGCCGTAACTCCGTGAACTTCGGCGACCCGACGGTCTGACCGCCGCGCCGGTCAGGCGTGGATCGCTCCCGTGCTGTCGCGCAGGCTGGGCACGCGTTTGCCGGTGCGCGACGCGATGATCTCGGCGCAGATCGACACCGCCGTCTCCTCCGGGGTGCGGGCGCCGATGTCGAGCCCGATCGGTGACATCAGCCGCTCGAGGTCGGCCGCGTCGGTGACTCCCGCTTCCGCGAGGCGTTCCAACCGCTTGTCGTGGGTGGTGCGGCTGCCCATCACGCCGATGTAGCCGACGCGCGTGGCCAGCGCACCCTGCACCGCCGGGACATCGAACTTCGGGTCGTGGGTCAGGATGCACACCGCGTCGCGCGGCCCGAGCCGGTCACCGAGCTCTTCGAAGACCGGGGTCGGCCAGGTGACCCTGACCTCGTCCGCCATCGGGAACCGTCGGCGCGTGGCGAACACCTCGCGGGCGTCGCACACCGTGACGTGGAAGCCGAGCACCTTGGCGACGCGGGCGAGCGCAGCGGTGAAGTCCACCGCACCGAAGATCCACATCGCCGGTGGTGGGGCGTGCGACTCGATGAACACGCTCACGGTCGGCTGATCGATCAGGTCTTCCGGCGTGGTCTCACCCGTCGGCCCGTAGTGACGGATGCCGGAGCGCGCCGCCTCGAGCTCGGCGCGGGCGTCGCGGGTGGCGACGCGGTCGAGCTCGGGATGACCGAGGCTGCCGAGCGGGTCGCCGGCCGGCTCGACCAGCAGCTTGGCACCGATGCCAGGTCCGTCGATCACGGTCGCCAGCGCCACCGGACGGTCGGCGCGCAGCAGTTCCGAGTAGCGCTCGAAGATCATGTGCCCCTCGCGTTCACCAGTCCAGTTCTTCGATGTAGAGATGGATCGTGCCGCCGCACGTGAGGCCGACGGCGAAGGCCTCGTCGTCGGAGTAGCCGAACGTGATCACGCCCGGGGGCCTGGCCCCGTCAAGGATCGAGAGCGCCTCGCCGACGACCGCGCCTTCGACACAGCCGCCGCTGACGCTGCCGGCGACCTCGCCCGAGCCGGAGACGGCCATCGCCGCGCCGGGCTCGCGCGGCCCCGAGCCCTCGATGTCGACCACCCGCGCCACCGCGACGCGTTCCCCTGCCTGCTTCCACCGGCCGATGTCGTCGAGCACGTCCTTCATGTCCTCAAGGTTGCCGGATCAGACGGCACAGTTCCTCCATCGCGTCGACGGAATGTCCCTCGACGAAGTCGTCGACATGGGGGAGTGCGGCGGCCATCCCGCGCGCCAGCGGGGCGTAGCCCGGAGTGACCTTCAACGGGTTCACCCAGATCAGACGGTGCGTCACGCGGTGCAGCCGCTCCATCTGCTCGGACAGCTCCTCGGGATCGCCGCGATCCCAACCGTCGGACAGCACGACGACGATCGAGTTCCGGGCGAGGCCGCGCACCCCCCATTCGTCGTTGAACCGCAGCAACCCCTCGCCGAGCCGCGTCCCGCCGCTCCAGTCGGCGACGCGTCGGCCCGCCTCGCGCAAGGCGACGTCGGGGTCGTGGCTGGAGAGCTCGCGGGTGATGCGCGTCAGCCGGGTGCCGAGCGTGAACGCCTCCACCTTCTGCCGTCCGGCCACGGCGGCGTGCACGAGCCCGGTGCCGTCGGCCCGAGCGGGCTGCAGG
>CAYGLH010000004.1:0-995 GCA_964350535.1 uncultured Ilumatobacteraceae bacterium | reverse complement strand
AACCGCAGGAGCGCCCGGGCGTACGGCTCCATCGAGCCGCTCACGTCGAGCAGCAGCACGAGACGGCGCAGCCTGGTCGAGCGCTCGCGGTAGCGACGGTCGATCGGTTCGCCGCCGGCGCGGATCGCGGCGCGCACCGTGCGGCGCATGTCGGGCCACGCGGTCTCGGTGCGCGCCGGTGCGAGCCGGAGTGATCGGCGCGGCGATCCGATCAGCCGCAGCTGCGACATCAGCTCGTGGGCCTGGTGCAGCTCGTCGTCGCTGTAGTCGGCGAAGTCCTTGTGGCGCAGGATCGCGGTGGTCGAGACGCCCCGCTCGATCGTCGGGTCGTCGTTCGGGGCCGCACTGTCGTCGCCGTCGTCGGTGTCCGGATCGTCGTCGGTGTCGACCGCGATCGTGATGTCGATCTGCTCGGCCGGGTCATCGTCGCTCGCCACCGCCGTGAGGTGGTCGAAGAACACGGCGAAGGCACGGTCGTACACCGCGATGTCCTCGGGGCGGCGCACGAGCGATGCTCGGCCGGCCCAGTAGACGCCATCGCGAGTGCCCAAGCCGAGGGCGTCGAGCGCCTCGGCGAAGGTGTGCGTGCAGCTCGTCGGTACCTTCAGGCCGGCGCCGCGCAGGATGCGGGTGAACGCGACCGCGATTTCCGCAGGGCTGCTCCGCGGCCCGGGACCGAGCCTGGGTCCGCGCTCGGGCGGGGGCAGCGTCTCCATGTGTCGATCTGCCGGTCTGTCGGTTGCCACCGTCGGCCGTCGCCCGGCCTACGGGGTGACCAGGCCTTTCTCGAACGCCTGCTTGACGATGTCGGCGATCCCGTGCTGCTCGACCCGCTGGTGGTCCTCTCGGTACTTGAGCACGGTGCCGAGCGTGTTGTCGACGAGGGTCTCGTCGAGCTCGGTCGCCCCGAGCCGTCCGAGCGCCGTCGCCCAGTCGATCGTCTCGGCGACGCCGGGCGGCTTGTAGAGGTTGAGCCGGCGCAACGCTTCGACCGC
>CAYGLH010000003.1:35463-39491 GCA_964350535.1 uncultured Ilumatobacteraceae bacterium | reverse complement strand
GCCAGATCGGCTACATGATCTTCGGGCTCGGCCTGTTCACCGCGGCGGGCATCGCCGGCGCGATCTTCTACATCGTCCATCACATCCTCGTGAAGACCACGCTGTTCCTCGTCGCCGGCCTCGTCGACCAGCGGGCCGGGTCGAGCCGCCTGTCCGAGGTCGGTGGGATGGTCCGCACCGAGCCCGTCATCGCCGTGCTGTTCGCCCTGCCCGCGTTGAGCCTCGCCGGCATCCCGCCGTTCTCCGGGTTCCTCGCCAAGTTCACGCTCGTCGACGCCGGTCTCGACGCGGCCTCGTGGTGGGGGGTCGGGTTCGCCCTCGCCGTCGGCCTGCTCACCCTGTACTCGATGACCAAGATCTGGTCCGGCGTGTTCTGGGGCGAGCGCGACGAGGAGCCGGGCCGGGCGCCGATGGTGCTCGGTCGCCTCGGCGGGCCGGTGCCGACCGTGCTGGCGACCGCCGTCCTGGCGATCATCTCGCTGGGCGTCATCGTGTGGGCCAGCCCGCTGTACGAGATCTCTGAACGGGCCAGCCTCGACCTGCTCGACCCGTCCGCCTACGTCGACGCCGTCCTCGGGGAGCGCGCGCCGTGAAGCAGCTGTCCTGGCTCTCGGCCACCCTGGTGTGGTTCACGTTGCTGTGGGTGCTGCTGTGGGGCAACCTCAGCTTCGCCAACGTGGTGACGGGTCTGCTCGTCGCCGTCGGCGTGCTGCTGCTCGCCAGGTCGCCGGCGCGCCGCCGGTTCGCCGGCGACACCGCCCGCATCCGTCCGCTGGCCACGCTGTGGTTCGGGTGCTTCGTGCTGTACAAGCTGGTCGAGGCGAACATCATCCTCGCCTGGGAGATCGTCACGCCGCGCAACAAGATCCACACGGGCGTGATCGCCGTGCCGCTGCGCACCGAGTCGGAGCTGGCGATGCTCGTCGTCTCCACCGTCATCACGCTCACCCCCGGCACCGTCACCATCGACGTGAAGGGATCACCGCCCGTGCTCTACGTCAACGTGCTCCACCTGCACGACCTCGACAAGGTCCGCGCCGACATGCTCGACATCGAAGAGCGGTCGGTGCGCGCCTTCGGCTCGCGCAACGATCGCGCCCAACTGCAGGAACGACTGTCGTCA
Source organism: uncultured Ilumatobacteraceae bacterium (assembly GCA_964350535.1). Lineage (GTDB taxonomy): Bacteria > Actinomycetota > Acidimicrobiia > Acidimicrobiales > Ilumatobacteraceae > CAYGLH01. The sequence continues at coordinate 38,368 of CAYGLH010000003.1, read as the reverse complement.
TGACCGGTCAATGCGTTCCCCGGCCGCGCAGGTCGCTGACTCGTGCGCTGGCGTCGGCGGAGGTGGCGCGATGAGCCTCGCCGCGCTCGTGCTGCTGTCGATCGCTGCCGCGCTGTTCATGGTGCGGCTGTTCATCGGCCCGAGCGTGGCCGACCGGGTGATGGCCTTCGACGGGCTGCTCATCACGGTGATGTGCGCGATCCTCGTCGCCGTGGCGCGCCGTCACTGGTCGACCAGCGTCGACGCCGTGCTGCTGATCGCGCTCGTCGGCTTCATCGGCACCGGTGTGCTCGCCCGCTACGTGGAACGGAGGGGCGGATGAGCGATTCCACCTGGGAGCTGCTCGGCGGGATCTTCCTCGTCATCGGCGCCACGTTCATCCTGCTCGCCGGGATCGGCGTCGTGCGCTTCCCCGACATCTACTCCCGCATGCACGCTGCCGCGAAGGCGCCGGCGCTCGGGATCATGTGCATCGGCATCGGCGTGGCGCTCACCGTGCGCACCACCACGGTGATCATCTCGGTGATCCTGGTGGTCGTGTTGCAGCTGATCGCCGGCCCGGTCGGTGCCCACGTCCTCGCACGCTCGGTGTACTACGGCATGCGCCCCGAGATGGACACCGTCGACGAGCTCGCCGCCGCCAACGACGCCGAGACCGCCGACGCCCCGGCGGAACCAGACACCGACTCGACCACCTGACCCAGGGTTTGTGTCGCAGATCCCGGCGCGCCGGACCAGGAACTGCAACACGAAGTCCGGAGCGTCGACGTGTCACACCCCCGCGCCACGATCGGCACATGGACACTCCTGAGCAACGACTCGCACACGTCGCATCAGGTCAGCTCGGACTCGTCACCCGCCGCCAGGCACACCTGGCCGGCGTGACCGAGGACGAACTTCGGCGCCGGGTCGAGAGCGGCGCCCTCGAACACGCCGGTCCCAAGACCTTCCGCCTCTTCGGTGCGCAACGCACCCCGCGTCACGAACTGTTGGCGCTGATTCTCGACGCCGGCCCGAACGCACACGCGACGGGCCGGTCGGCCGCCGCGTTGCACGAGTTCGACGGCTTCGATCTCCGCCCGCCGTTCGATGTGATCACCCAACGCGGCCGGGGGATCCGGCGGGCGGGGCACCGGATCCACACGACCCTCCACCTCGATCCGATCGACCGGACGCTCCTCGGAGGCATCCCCACGCTGACCGCCGAGCGCACCCTGATCGAGTTGGCGCGAAGGGAGGCACCGGCGCGTCTCGCGGCGTCGCTCGACTCGGGTCTGCGCGATCGGCGACTCACCGAGGACCGGCTCCACCAACGGATCGTCGCGCTCCGCTCGCAAGGCAAGCACGGCATCCCGAAGCTCCTGGACGTGATCGAGGGCGGAGAGATCACCCGCGGCGGCCACAGCTGGCTCGAGCGGCGCTTCCTCGAGCTGGCCGCCCGAGTCGGGCTGCCTCGTCCGCTCACGCAGCAGGTGCTCGCGAGGTCGGGCGACCGGATCGTCCGCGTCGACTTCCGGTTCCCAGGCACACCGATCGTGGTCGAGACGCTCGGCTACCGGTACCACGCGACGCGGGAGCAGCTCGCGCGGGATGCCGCCCGACTCAACGCGTTGCTCGACCAGGGCATGCGCCCGTACCAGTTCACGTACGACCACGTGACCGGTGAGCCGGATCGTGTGGTCGCCCAACTCCGGGCTGCACTGGCAGTCGCCGCATGAGCCCGTGGGCGGCGTTCGCGTGATGGAACCCGGGCGTGTGCGCCGGGATCTGCGACACGAACGGCAGCGTGGGCCGGTCAGGGGTGGCGGTGGGACTCGGCGAGTTGGGCGACGTCGAGCATGATCTTGCTCATCTCGAAGTCCTTGGGGGTGTAGACCCGGGCGATGCCCTGCTCGGTGAGGCGGGGGCGGTCGTCCTCGGGGATGATGCCGCCGACGACGACGGGCGCGTCGACGCCCATCTCGCGCAGATGGCCGAGCACGTCGGGCACGAGGTCGAGATGCGAACCCGACAGGATCGAGAGGCCGATCACGTCGGGGTCCTCATCGCGCGCCGAGGCGGCGATCTGCTCGGGCGTGAGGCGGATGCCGGAGTACACGACCTCCATGCCGGAATCGCGGGCGGCGACGGCGATCTGCTCGGCGCCGTTGGAGTGCCCGTCGAGACCGGGCTTGGCGACGAGGAACTTGGGCGGCCCGCCGGCCATCGCCTTGACGTAGTCGACCACCTCGCCGAGGCCGGCGGCGGAGCCCGAGGCCCCCGACACGCCGGTCGGGGCGCGGAACTCGCCGAACGCGGTGCGCATCACCTCGCCCCACTCGCCGGTGGTGCCACCGGCGCGCGCCAGCGCGATCGACGCCGGCATCACGTTCTCGCCCGACTCGGCGACGCGCTGCAGCTCGGCGAGGGCGGCATCGACGGCATCCTGGTCGCGCCCGGCGCGCCACTGCTGGATCGCCGCCACCTCCGATCGCTCGACCGAGGGGTCGACCTTCAAGATGTTGCCCTCGCCGCCGAGCGGCGAGTCGGTGGTCTCGACGAAGTCGTTGACGCCGACCACGATCTGGTCGCCCGTGGCGATGCGCCGGGTGCGCTGCGCCATCGACGCCACCAGCCGCGACTTCAGCGTCTCGACCGCCTCGAAGGCGCCGCCCATCGACAGCACGTCGTCGAGCTCGGCCTGTGCCGCCTCGCGCAGCTCCTTGGTGCGCCCCTCGACGACGACCGACCCGTCGAACAGGTCGTCGTACTCCAGCAGATCGGTCTCGAACGCCAGCACCTGCTGCATCCGCAACGACCACTGTTGGTCCCACGGTCGCGGCAGGCCGAGCGCCTCGTTCCAGGCGGGCAACTGGACGGATCGCGCCCGCGCCCGCTTCGACATGGTGACGGCGAGCATCTCGAG
>CAYGLH010000003.1:28838-35453 GCA_964350535.1 uncultured Ilumatobacteraceae bacterium | reverse complement strand
ACAGAGGTTTTCCTGACCAATGTGGATCTCTACCGCATCTCGCGCACGCTCCGCTGCACGTTGTTCTCGGGTTGCGCCTCGGTGAGGCCGAGCGAGTTGACCTGCACGCCGTAGCGGAACCGCAGCGCCTTCTCGTCGGTGACGCCGTACCGGCTGCGGCCGATCTCGGCCCACATCTCGGTCATCGCCCGCAGCTTGCAGATCTCCTCGACGAAGCGGATGCCGGCGTTGACGAAGAACGAGATCGATCCGAACACCTGCGAGAACTGCTCATCGGACACCTGGCCCGACTCGCGCACCGCGTCGAGCACGCCGATCGCCGTCGCCATCGAATAGGCGATCTCCTGCTCGGGCGTCGCACCCGCCTCCTGGAGGTGGTACGAGCACACGTTCATCGGGTTCCACTTGGGCGCGTGCTGCGCGCACCAGGCGACCATGTCGACGATCAGTCGGCGCGACGGGACCGGCGGGAAGATGTAGGTGCCGCGCGACAGGTACTCCTTGAGGATTGCGTTCTGCGACGTGCCGCGCAGCGCGGTCGAGTCGACCCCTTGCTCCTCGCCGTTGGCGACGTAGAACGCCAGCAGCCAGGCGGCCGTGGCGTTGATCGTCATCGACGTGTTCATCTCGCCGGGCGGGATCTGGTCGAGCAGCGTCCGCATGTGGCCGAGATGCGCCACCGGCACGCCGACCTTGCCGACCTCGCCCTTGGCCATCGGCGAGTCGGGGTCGTACCCGGTCTGGGGCGGCAGGTCGAAGGCGATCGACAGCCCGGTCTGGCCCTTGGCCAGGTTGGTGCGGTACAGCTCGTTCGAGGCCGCAGCGGTGGAGTGCCCGGAGTACGTGCGCATCATCCACGGCCGGTCCTTCGGACGGGGAGCCGGGGTGGTCGCTGACACGTCGGGATCCCTGGAATTCCCGGAAGTCATCGGCTCCATTGTGCCAGCGTCGACGTGTCGAAAAGAATTTCTCAACACCCGGCGAGGAGCGACCGATACAACACTGTGCGGCCACAAGATCGCCGCAACCGCTCGAGGGTCCGGACCCCTCCCAACCCAGGTCCGGACCCACCCGGTTCAAGCGGGAACCGTGCCAGCCGTAAGGCGGATTCGACTGGCAACTTTGTGGAGTGGGTGGTGGGCGGACCATCCAATCCACCGGCTTTCGAGCTGGCGCTCGGGCGGAGCGTCAGCTCGAAAGTGCTTTTTCGAGCAGGTTGAGGTAGGTGGCCCGGGGCACGTCGATCACTCCCAGCGTTGCGAGATGGTCGGTGCGCCATTGGACGTCGAACAGCGCCGCGCCGTCCTCGCGCAGCAGTCGGACCAGACGGGCGAGCCCGACCTTCGATGCGTCGGTCGCCCTGCTGAACATCGACTCCCCGGCGAACAACCTGCCGATCCGGACCCCGTAGACGCCGCCGACGAGCTCGTCGCCGTCCCACACCTCGACCGACTGGGCCCACCCGAGCTCGAACAGCCGGGTGTACGCCTCGACGAAGGTGTCGGTGATCCACTGTCCCTCCCGCGGCTGTGACCCACAGGCGGTCATCACGGCGCGGAACTCCTGGTCGAAGGTCACGTCGAAGCGCTTGAGGCTGCGCCGCAGCGATCGGCTGACGTGCATCCCGTCGAGCGGCAGGATCCCGCGCGGGTCGGGCGAGAACCAGGCGATGTCGGTGCGGCGTCGGCGCGGGTCGACCGGCATCGGGAAGATGCCGGAGCGATAGGCGGCGAGCAAGGTCCCGGGTTCGAGGTCGGCGCCGACGGCGACCACGTCGACGCCGTCGTCCGCCTCCGTCGGGTCCGGCATGACGAAGCGCGACGGTGGCGGCTCCACCGGGTCGGGCCGGGTCATCGGATCCCTCCGCGCAGCTGTCGACGAGCGACCGCCGGAGTGCCTGTGGTCACGAGCTGCCCGCGCCGCCCGCGAGCGCGGTGATGGTCAGTAGCTGCGGAAGCCCTGGCCCGACTTGCGACCCAGGTGCCCTGCGGCGACCATCCGTCGCAGCGTGGGCACGGCCGCGTAGTTCGGGTCGCGGAACTCGTCGTACAGCGCGTCGAGGATCGACAGCGACGTGTCGAGCCCGACGAGGTCGAGCAGCGCGAATGGACCCATCGGGAAGTTGCACCCGCCCATCATCGCGGTGTCGATGTCGTCCATCGAGGCGGTACCCATCTCGAGCATCCGGACCGCGTTGTTGAGGTACGGGAACAGCAGCGCGTTCACGACGAACCCGGCGCGGTCCTCGACCTGCACGGGATCCTTGCCGCACTGCGTGGCGAACGCCAGCGCCGCCTTGATCGTGTCGTCGCTGGCGGTGATCGGCTTGATCACCTCGACCAGCTTCATCGCCGGCGCCGGGTTGAAGAAGTGGATGCCGCACACCTGGTCGGGTCGCTGCGTGGCGATCGCCATCTCGACGATCGGCAGGGTCGACGTGTTGGTGGCGAGGATCGCGTCGGGCTTGACGATCTGCTCGAGCTCGGCGAACAGCTCGCGCTTCACGGCGAGATCTTCGACGACGCTCTCGATGACGAGGTCGCACTCGGCGAGCCGGCCCAAGTGGTCGGTGACCGAGATGCGGTCGAGGATCGCCTGCCGCTCTTCGGCGGTCATCCGCTCCTTGGCCACGTGGCGGGCGAGCCCGTCGCCGACCTTCTGGAACACCGCATCGGCGCCCTCCTGGGTGCGCGAACGCACGACCACGTCGTAGCCGGCGCGGGCGGCGACCTCGGCCAACCCGGACCCCATGATGCCCGATCCGACGATCCCGACCTTGGAAATCTCTGCCATTCGACAAGATTAGTTACCCGTCGGTAATCGCGCCAAGGCGACGGCGTCGGCCTCGGCGCGCCGCCGGGGTCGCGGGTTCGGGGACCTCAGGCTCTATCGTCGCGCCAGCCATCCGTGGCGGCGCCCCACCGACCGCCACGACGACCATCACGACGACCACCACGACGACCACAACGACACTGGATGTTCGCCCTTCTCGCCTTTCACCTCGTGCTCGGCGCCGTGATCGTCGGCGGCGGCGCGGCGCTCGGTCGGCGGGCGTTCGCCGTGGCCGCGCTGGCACCCCTGGCGACGGTGGTCTGGGCCGTGATCCAGGCGCCCGCGATCATCGACGGCGACCCGGTGACCGAGACCTTCACGTGGGTCGCCGGGCTCGAGTTGGCCATCGATCTCCGGCTCGATGCGTTCGGTCTGGTGATGCTCGCCCTCATCTCCGGGATCGGACTGCTGATCTGCATCTACTCGCTCGGCTACTTCGCCGTCGACGCACCGGGACTCGGCCGCCTGGCGGGCGTGATGACGGTCTTCGCCGGTTCGATGCTCGGCGTCGTGCTCGCCGATCAGCTCATCGCGCTGTTCATCTTCTGGGAGCTGACGTCGATCACCTCGTTCCTGCTGATCGGCAACGACGACCGCAACCCGCGCGCCCGTGCCGCGGCGCTGCAGGCGATCATGATCACGGGCATGGGCGGGCTGGCGATGCTGGCCGGCCTGATCCTGATCGGACAGGCGGGCAACACGTACCTGCTGTCCGAGCTGCTGGCCGACCCGCCGTCGGGCAACCTCGTCAACGCCGGGATCGTGCTCGTGCTGATCGGGGCGTTCACCAAGTCCGCACAGGTCCCGTTCAGCAGTTGGCTGCCCGGTGCGATGGTCGCACCGACGCCCGTCAGCGCGTACCTCCACAGCGCCACGATGGTGAAGGCGGGCGTCTACCTCGTCGCCCGGTTCGCGCCGATCTTCGCGATGCAGGGCGCCTGGCGTCCGCTCGTGCTGATCGTCGGCGCCACCACGATGTTCGTCGGCGGCTATCGGGCGCTCCGCCAGCACGACCTCAAGTTGCTGCTGGCGTACGGCACCGTGAGCCAGCTGGGATTCCTGATGCTGCTGCTCGGGACCGGCAATGATCACATCGCCCAGGCCGGCGTCGTGCTGTTGATCGCCCACGGATGCTTCAAGGCGGCGCTGTTCATGGTCGTCGGCATCACCGACCACGAGACCGGGACCCGCGACATCCGCGAGCTGCACGGCTTCGGGTCGACCTGGCGCCTCACGCAGGTCGTCGCCGTCATCAGCGCGGCATCGATGGCAGGGCTGCCGCCGCTGCTCGGCTTCATCGCCAAGGAGAAGGGCCTCGACGGCTACCTCGAGTACGGCGACTTCGGTGGCGCCACCGCCACGCTCGTGGTGATCGTCATCGCGTCGATCCTGACGTTCGCCTACTCCGCCAGGTACGTCCTCGGCATCCTCGGCCGATTCGGTGAGCGGTCGAACCCCGACGTGTCGCACGCCGCACACGCCCCGTCGCCGATCTTCATCGGTCCGTCCGTCGTGCTCGCCGTGTGCACGGTGGCGTTCGGTGTCGCCCCCGTGCTCATCGACCCGCTCGTGGAGGCGGCGACGATCGCCCTCGACCCCGGCGCCCACCCGGTGGCCGTCGAGCTGTGGGGCGGCGTCAACGCGGCGCTGCTGCTGAGTGCGCTGATCATCGCGTGCGGCATCGCCCTCAGCGTCTTGCGCGGTCCGGTCGAAGCGGCGCAACGACGGTTCTCCACCGCCCTCCGGCCGGTGCCGGCATCCGAGCAGGTGTTCTGGGCCTCGTTGCGCGGCATCGGCGTCGTCGCCCGCCGGACCACCGCGACCCTGCAGAACGGGTCGTTGCCGATCTACCTCACCGTGATCATGGTCGTGGTCGCCGGCATCCCGGCGGTGGCGTTCGCCACCGAGCTCGACCACTTCCCGCAGTGGGTGGAAGAGCCGATCCACATCGCCCTGGTAGCGGTGATCGTGATCGCCTGCCTCGGTGCGATCTTCGTCCGGCGTCGGATGGCCGCCGCCCTGATGCTCAGCGCCGTCGGCTACGCGATGGCCGGGTTGTACGTCTCGCGCGGGGCGCCCGACCTGGCGTTGACGCAGTTCGCCATCGAGACCCTCGCCACCGTGCTGTTCGTCCTCGTGCTGCGCTTCCTGCCGCGCACCTGGTCGCACCGCCGCGCCGTCTTCGCCCGCACCGGCCGGGTGATCGTGGCGTTGATCGTCGGCGTCGCCGTCTTCGTGTTCGCCCTGTCGTCGAGCAACGCCCGCGTCGACGTCGAGGAGGCGTCGATGTCCGAGGCGCAGACCGCCGCGTCGTCCCCCGAAGGACACGGCAAGAACGTCGTCAACGTCATCCTCGTCGACTTCCGCGGGTGGGACACGATGGGTGAGATCACCGTGCTCGCCGTGGCCGCCGTCGGCGCGGTGAGCATCGCCCGGCCGGGCCGGCGTCGCCGCGAGCGCGGCCCGGCGTTCGAAGAGGTCGTCGACGCCGAGACCGACACCGCCACCGAAGCCGTCGCCGGAGGCGCGCCGTGAGCCCGGCGCCGTTCCGCACCGAGCCGAGCAAGAAGCTGCGGAGGATGCGTCCTCCCGGCGCTCGCTCACTGATTCTCGAGACGTCCGTGCGGTGGCTGTTCCCGTCGATCTTCGTGCTCGGCATCTACTTCCTGTTCGTCGGGCACAACCTGCCCGGCGGCGGGTTCGTGGGCGGCCTCCTGGCCGGCACGGCGGTCGCCCTCCGCTACGTCGCCGGCGGTGCGGCCGCCGTCGCCAACACGTTCCGTGCCCCGCCCGAGCTGATCCTCGGGGTCGGCCTCGCCACGTCGGCCCTCACTGCCTTCGTCCCGGTGCTGTTCGGCAACCCGGTGCTCGACCACGGCGCGATCGAGCTCGACCTGCCGATCTTCCACGAGGTGCGCATCAGCAGCACGCTGATGTTCGACATCGGCGTGTTCCTCGTCGTCGTCGGGCTGATCGTGATGGCCACCGAGGCGTTCGGCTCGGACGACCCGGAGCTGTTCGCCGCACTCGACGAGCGCGACGACCCGGTGCACGGTGATCCGTCCGCCACCTCCGCCGGGGAGGACACGCCGTGAGCGTCCTGCTGGCGTTCCTCGCCGCCTTCCTGTTCTCGAGTGGCACGTACCTGCTGCTGCAGCGCCGGCTGTCGCGCGTGATCGTGGGCATCGGCCTGCTCGGCCACGGCGCCAACGTGCTGTTGCTGACCTCCGGCGGCCCCGGCGGGATCCCGCCGATCATCGGCAAGGGCGATCCGGCGGACTTCTCCGACCCGCTGCCGCAGGCGCTGGCGCTGACCTCGATCGTGATCACGTTCGGCGTCACGGCGTTCCTGCTGGCGCTCGGGTTCCGCAGCTGGCGCCTGACCCACGACGACGTGGTCGAGGACGACCTCGAGGACCGCTACGTCGCCACCCACGGCGTCGAGGACCGCACGGTCGGCGAAGGCGAGGACGCCGAGCGCGCCCTCGCCGAGGAAGAGGACCGGGCGTGAGCGTCGACGCGTTGATCCCGTTGCCGGTGATCCTGCCGCTGGTCGCGGCGGCGCTGTGCATCGTGTTCGCCCGGGTGCGCGCCGTGCAGCGGGTGATCGCGCTGAGCGCGCTCGCGGTCGACCTCACCGGCAACTGCCTGCTGCTCAGCCGTGTCGACGACGACGGCATCGTCGTCACCCAGGCCGGCGGTTGGCGGCTCCCGATCGGCATCACCCTCGTCGTCGACCGCTTCGCCGCGATCATGCTCGTCGTCTCGTCGCTGATGCTCTTC